>JAZSFY010000327.1:0-5186 GCA_045532415.1 Eubacteriales bacterium
TAAGGGTTGGTTGTGGAAAGAGGAAAATCCTCCTTTATGGGAACAGTCTTGGGCTTGCCGTAAACTGTTGCGCTGGAGGAGAAAACAAGCTTGAAGCAATCGTGATCTCTCATTTCCTCAACAAGGTTTAATGTACCTACGATATTATTGCGGTAATATTCAATAGGCTTTGCAACCGATTCGCCAACAGCCTTCAAGCCTGCAAAGTGGATAACTGTATCAATATCGTTTTCGTCGAAAACTCTTTTAACTCCTTCTCTGTCAAGAAGGTCGATTTCATAAAATTTGGGCTTGATGCCTGTTATGGTCTTAATATGGTCCAAAACCTCAATTTTGGAATTGGCAAGGTTATCGAGAACGATAACATCCTGACCCTTTTCGATAAATTCAACACATGTGTGGGAACCGATATATCCTGTTCCGCCTGTTACGAGAATACTCATTGGAAAACCTCCGATATTCAAAAATTATTACATATAAAATTATATATCTATCTATATGATTTGTCAAGAAATTAATAATCCCTTGACAAGAAAGTTTACATGTTATAGAATAAAATGTAATAAATCTTTTTCGCTTCAATATAATTTTTTTGAGGTGAATTGGTTTGTTAAAAAGGTATATTGTTATATTTTTGGTTGTGGCAGCTCTTGTGTCTGCTTCCTTTGTTCCGATTTTTGAGGTTGAAGCGGTAAAGAGCCATAAGGAAGGGATTTTTGCGTCTGCTGTTGCAAGAGATTTTTCCATGAAAGCCGATTCCGATTGGGCGGATTCCTCGGTTATTTTGGATTTTCACAGCAGAAGTCTTTTGTATTCCAAGAACGCCAACATTCAGCGTGGAATGGCAAGCACAACCAAGATTATGACGGCTTTGATTGCCATTGAAAACGGTGTTCTCGACCAAGAATTTGTTATCCCCAAGGAAGCCACAGCCATTGAAGGAAGCTCGGTTTATCTTTTGGAGGGCGAAAAATTAACTCTACGTCAGCTTCTTTATTGTCTTATGCTTGAAAGCGGAAACGATGCGGCGGTTGCTATTTCGATTCTCATTGGGGGAAGCCTTGAGAATTTCGTGGAAATGATGAACCAAAGGGCAAATGACCTTGGCTTGAAAAGCACTCATTTTGCCAACCCCCACGGCTTGAGCAACCAAGCCCATTACACAACAGCCTACGAGCTTGCCTTGATTACGGCGGAGGCAATGGAATATCCTGTTTTTCGGGAAATATGCTCTACAAAAAAGGCGCAGGTTCCTTATGACGGTATCGAAAACGGAAGGCATCTTGTTAACCACAACAAGCTTCTTTTTGGCTTTGAGGGCGCAACAGGGGTTAAAACAGGTTATACAAAGTTAGACGGAAAATGTCTTGTAAGCTCGGCAGAGCGAGAAGGCATGGAGCTTATTTGTGTTACACTTCACGACAATTCCCCTACCCAAAACCACATTAACCTTTTAAGCAAGGCTTTTTCGGAATTTGAAAGAGTTAATCTGGCGGAAATCGGTGAGATTTATTCGGATATACCAATCGAGGGGTTGGAAAACGCATTTTTACGTTTGGAGAACCGAGAAAGGGCATTTGTAATTCTTCCCAAAGGAGGAAAAACAGAAATAAAGCTAACCCTGCCCGAAAGCGTTTCCCTGCCTGTTTACGAGGGCGATATTTTGGGAAAAGCGGTCTTTCTTTACCAAGGAAAAGAAGTTTACATAATTAACCTAGAATCAACAGAAGAAATACATTTACCCCAAAAGAATTTTTGGGAGAAAGCATTTGGAGATTAAAAAGCATGGAAGAAATCAAGCTTCAAAAATATGTTGCCGATTGCGGTCTTATGTCCCGCAGAGCAGCAGAAAAGGAAATTGAAATGGGCAATTTCGCGGTAAACGGTGTTACCGCAACAATCGGCATGAGAGTTGACCCAAATAACGATGCCGTTACCTACAAGGGCAAAAGCGTTACTCCCCAAGGAGGCAGAAAAGTTTACATAATGTTATACAAGCCCAAGGGAGTTGTTACAACCATGAACGATGAAAAGGGCAGAAAAAGCGTTAAGGATATTGTAGACATCGACACAAGAGTTTATCCCGTGGGCAGGCTTGACCTTAACAGCGAGGGGCTTTTGCTTATGACCAACGACGGCGAGCTGACCAATCTTATCACTCACCCAAGAGGCGAGATTCAAAAGGTCTATACGGTTACTCTTAAGGGCAAGATTGAAAACGAGGAATTGGACAGATTAAGGGCTGTGCGCGACCTTGACGGCGAAAAAATCGCGCCCTTCGGCTTGGAATTGGTTACAAGAAACGAGCAAAACAGCGTTGTTAAATTCACTCTTTCCGAGGGCAAGAACCGAGAAATCCGCCGTATTTGCGAGCAGGTCGGGGTTAATATTGCCAAGCTTAAGAGGGTTGCATTAGGTCCCTTGCGCTTAGGCAACATGAAATCGGGAGAATACCGAGAGCTTACAAGCAGTGAGCTACGTGCATTAAAGAACGCAGTTTCCAAAAAGGAGAGTAAAAGATAATGAGCGAAGAAGCAAAGGAAATGACATTTGAGCAGGCTATGAGCCGATTGGAGCAGATTGTTAAAACCTTGGAAAACGGTCAGGTTCCCTTGGAGGACTTGATAAAGCTTTTTGACGAAGGCACAGCCTTGGTTAAGCTTTGTACCCAAAGATTGGACAAGGCTGAGGAAAAGGTCAGATTGCTTCAAATGAAGGGCGGAGCTTTGACCGAGGAGGAGTTCGGACAGAAATGAGCTTTAAGGTCAAATTGCAGGAAACCGCAGAAATTGTTGAAAAGCGTCTTGACGAGCTTACAAGTGAATATACATCAATTCCCCATTTGGGGGATTCTATCCGTTATTCGGTTCTTGACGGCGGAAAAAGATTACGGGCATATATGGCAGCCGAATTTTGTGAATTGTGCGGTGAAAATGGCGAGCGTGCACTTGATTACGGCTGTGCCATTGAAATGATACACGCATTTTCTCTTATACATGACGACCTTCCGTCTATGGATAACGATGACATGAGAAGGGGCAAGCCCTCTAATCACAAGGCTTTCGGTGAAGCCACCGCCATTCTTGCAGGCGATTCGCTTGCATTGGATGCTTTTGCCGTTGCAGGGAAAAATCCTCTTTGTGATTTGACGCAAAACGCCGAGGCGATGATTTTGCTTTCCCAAAAGTCGGGCGCCTTGGGTATGTGCGGAGGTCAGCAATTGGATATTGACGGCGAGGGCAAAAAGCTGGACCTTGACGGTATTTTAAGCATAATCACCCTTAAAACCGGAGCATTATTCCAAGCCGCCTGCCGTTTGGGATGTATTGCCGCAAACAGCACACCGGAGCAAAAGGAAGCGGCAGAAAGATTCGGTCTTTTAACAGGCAGAGCATTCCAGATAACCGATGACCTTTTGGATATTTATTCAACGCCTGAGGAATTGGGCAAATCTATCGGCAAGGATTTGGAGCAGGAAAAAAGCACCTTTGTTTCGGTTTTGGGAGAAAAGGGCGCTGTTTCATTGGCAGAGGAATGTATTAACGAGGCAAAGAAGGCTCTTGAAATCTTCCCCCATAACCAAGCCAAGGAAAGATTGACCGGATTTTGTGAATATATATTAATTCGTAAGAAATAGTCTTGTATTTTTATTAAGGATATGTTATAATTAGCTTGATGGCGCAGTATCCTAGTTGTCCCTTCGCTGCTGAAAGCGTGCCTAAAAATACGCGTAAAGGCAAATCGATGAAGCTCCTTGTGCTTGCTGTCTTCGCCCAGATGAGGGTGGGTGCTGGGAGAATAGGTTTATGGGCGGGCTGTAATGGCATACGGCATTCGACCCATTTACCTTTGGAGGCTTTCTTCTGTGGACATCCATACGCCGATTGGGGTAATCCCTCGGTATAATGAGTTGCCTACAGATTAAAGATTAAACCTATCATGCGGTGCATTTTTTTGACGCTGTGGATAGATGTAGCCTGCCTTGCGTGGGTATTGGCGGATACAGGTTGTACCTATCGGAGATTAGCTACCGAAGATAGGCTTATCCCTGTTGAAATCGTACCTGCAAAAGAGGATTAGGCAGATAAGAGGGGATATTGAGGAAAACTCCTAGGCTGAGCATTTTTTGGCACAAAACGGATTGCAGTGTGGACTTAAAGGCAATCAAGTCGCGGACGCAGTGATGCTCCGACGTGGACTTTAAAGGGGAACCGCCTCATCGGCGACGAGAGGTAGTCTGCGGGGAAAACCTACTTGACCGCATGCCACAAAGTTTACGTTTTGTGCCGCCATCTTTTTTTAGAGATTTTTTATTAACTTAAGCGAAAAACGAAAGGTATTTTTATGGACACGAAGGCATCATCCCGTTCGGATGAAATTCCCCGAAGTAAGGAAAAATCAAGCCCCAAGCAGAGAGAAAAGAAATCCAAGAAAAAGAGTAATACAGGCTGGGTTGTTACGGCGTTTTCAATAAGCTTTGTTATTTCTGCCATTCTTTCGGCGGCAAGCGACAAGGTTGTGGAAATGCTCCATGTTCTTGTGGCGGCGGCTGTGTTGATTGGTATTATCTCGTTGGGTATTATTTTTGATATAATCGGTCTTGCTGTTACAACGGCTGATATAAAGCCCTTTAACTCAATGGCGGCAAGGCGCTTGAAAACAGGTCAAAAGGCGGTTTGGCTGGTTAATAACGCCGAAAAGGTAAGCTCGTTTTGCAACGATATCGTCGGCGATATTGCCGGCGTTGTCAGCGGTGCAACAGGCGCAGGCATTGCCGTAAAGCTTTTCGGTTCAATGGATGCCGACATCGCGTTTCTTTTGACGTTGATGCTCACATCTCTTATTTCGGCTGTGACCGTTGGTGGCAAGGCTATGGGCAAATCGGTTGCCATAAAGCATAATACCAGTATTGTTACGTTTGCCGCAAAAGTCCTTTGCGGTTTTAGAAAGTAAAGATATAGGGTTTGACACCTTTTTGAAAAAGTAACCTTATACGTATTGAAGTGAAGATTTAAATGTAGGGGAGGGGCTTTATGGGGCCCCCGAAAATCGAAGATTTTTGGGGTTATATGATCCTCCCGAAAACAAATGTTACGCGAAATAAACGCGGGCGGAGCAAGCCCCGCCCCTACGATATGAATGTAACAATTTTGAAAAACTACGATTCTCGCGGAGAAGCGGTAACG
>JAZSFY010000272.1:0-4063 GCA_045532415.1 Eubacteriales bacterium
CCGCTGACAATACCGCAGGTCATTGTACCTGCAAGGCTATTATCATAAGGAGTACCGATAGCAACAACGTTTTCACCGACCTTAATGTTTTCGGATTTACCAAATTCCACCTGAACAAGATTTTCTGCTTCGATTTTCAAAACAGCAATATCGGTTGTAGCATCACTGTTGATAAGCTTTGCAGGATATTCTGTTCCGTCATAGAAGGTTACGGTGATTTCGTCTGCATCTTCAATAACGTGATGATTTGTAGCGATATAACCCTCGGCAGCATCGATTACAAATCCGCTTCCCAAGGAATAGCCATAGCCTGTATACTTCACATTAATAGTACAGCAGGATTCGGAGCAATTATCATAAATTTGAGTTAATGTTGTAGAAAGGTCGGTATCCGAGTCCCCCGAGGGAGTAAAATCGGGAACCACATAATTCTCTTTAGAGGTATTCGAGCTTTCGGAAGATGTGTTCTTGCCGGTTGTGTCAGTATTATTGCTTGGGAAAACATTTCCTGCCGCAAAAGCCGCCATTACGCTGACTGCAATAACGGCAACCGCCACAAAAATAACAATTGCGATTCTGCCCTTATTATTCTTCTTGCGGTTATATTCCGAGCCGTTCCAATTATATGAATAATCAGGTCGGTTATTGGGGTTTTGATTGTCAAAGTTATTAAATTCTGACATTAAATCTGCTCCTTTTCGTTAGGGTATTTTATCATTCGTAGTTAATATACGATATATTCCTTAAATAAACTTTAAATTCCGTTGGAACGTCTTTGGGGCAAGTCCTTTGTTGAAAGAGGAAGTGTAAAGGCAAATTCGGTATATTCATTTTGAACCGAATCCACCGTAAGGTCCTCGCCGTGGTGAGCGATAGCTGTTTTTGCTATATACAAGCCCAAGCCCTTACCGCTTTTATCAAGACCGCGGGAACGGTCGGTTTTATAAAATCTTTCAAAAACATGAGGCAATTCATCTCTGGGGATTCCATCACCTGTGTTTCTTATACTAAAATAAGCCTTTCTCTTACGTCTGCCGTCGGAAATAACCTTTACATTAATAGAAATATTTCCGTTTTGAGGAGTAAACTTCACGGCATTATCCATAAGATTGAATATAACTCTGTGGATAGAATCGGGGTCGGCATCAACAAACACATCCTCTTCCCCGCTATCAAAGTTAATATCAATATTTTTCTTACTTATCTTGGATTCAAGAGAAATAAGAACAGTTCTTGCTGTTTCGGAAAGGTTGAAATCCACAGGCTTAAGCTCGGTTCCGCTTTCCATTCGCGAAACCTCCAAAAGAGTGTTTACCAGACGGGAAAGCCTGCGAACCTCGGTGGAAATTATATTAAGATAATATTCATGCTTTTCGGGAGGAATTGTTCCATCAAGAATACCGTCTACAAAGCCTGCGATTGTTGTCATAGGAGTACGCAGGTCATGGGAAACATTACCGAGGAATGAGCTTCTGACCTCCTCAATATGCTCCAAGGAAACCGCCATGTCGTTAATCGCCTTTGCAAGCTCGGCAACCTCGTCCTGACCTACAACCTCGATTTTTTGGTCAAAGCGTCCCTTTGCATAGCTTTTCGCAGCAGTAACAATTTCGCCCAGGGGCTCGGTTGTTCTGCGGGAGATAACATAAAGAGAAATCATCGCCGCGAGAAATACCCAAAGAGCAACAGTAATTGTTACCATAATAATATCGCGGTTGAAAACTATACCGCTGTAATTACTCATGCTGGCAAGGACGATAAAGGGTTCTCCACCTGAATAGGAAACACAATAGCTATTAAAACGGTTAATATCAAAAAATCCGTCAACTGTGCTTATAGAATAGCTTTCCTGATTTGTAAGAATTGTATTCCTTGCAGTATCGCTCAAGGAATATTCACCCGAACTGTATTTTTCATCAGAGCTTCCAACAAGATTGCCCTTGACGTCAAAAACATAAATGTCGGCATTTGTTGTCCCTGCGAGATAATCAACAAGGTCCTGCAAATCACCGTTTGCATAAAAGGAAGTATACAGCTTATCATAGCCGTAATCGTCGAGATAATTCTCAATAACAATCGCCGTACTACCTGCAGAGGCATTCATGGTATCTCTTTGCATAGCATAGCTCTCATGAGAAATTCGCGAGGAAACGGCAAGCAAAATAGCCATGATACAGCAAACAAGTATTACCGTAAAGGTAGTTAAATACTTGCTGAATATACTTTTAAACATATACCTTCCCTCCTTACCTGGAATATTTTAACACATAGAATTTGCAAAAACAAGTCTAGTATGTAAACATTCTTTTGAATTTATGTAGAAGAAGGTGAGTTTTAAGAATTTTACAACATAAAAAATATGACAAAAAAGCACTCGCTTTCGCAAGTGCTTTTCGTGGTGACCCGTAGGAGAATCGAACTCCTGTTACCGCCGTGAAAGGGCGGTGTCTTAACCGCTTGACCAACGGGCCATAAATGGTAGCGGAAGTTGGACTTGAACCCACGACCTATCGGGTATGAACCGATTGCTCTAGCCAACTGAGCTATTCCGCCATGTTTTCGTCGCTTTCCCGCGACAGCTTTGCTAGTATAACAGATTAAAAATGATTTGTCAATAGGTTTTTTGATATTTTTTGTTTTTTATTGAAATATTTTTTACTAACCTTATTGACATATAATGAAAGCCATGATATTATAGCATCAGTAAAGCATTCTTATCAAGAGTGGCGGAGGGAGCTGCCCGATGAACCCACGACAACCTGCGGAAACGTAAGGTGTCAATTCAGCAATCGTTTTTGATTGAAAGATGAGATGTTGAAAAGCGGTTACTATGCCCTTTGAGACATTTCTCAAAGGGTGTTTTTATATTTATTTGAAAGAAGGAGAAGTTTTATGAAAAAGTTTTTTACAAGCGAATCGGTAACAGAAGGACATCCCGACAAAATTTGCGACAAAATTTCGGATTCTATCCTTGATGCGATACTGGAGCAGGACCCTATGGCAAGAGTTGCCTGCGAAACCGCCTGCACAACAGGCTTGATTTTGGTAATGGGCG
Source organism: Eubacteriales bacterium (assembly GCA_045532415.1). Lineage (GTDB taxonomy): Bacteria > Bacillota > Clostridia > Oscillospirales > CAG-382 > Coliplasma. The sequence continues at coordinate 3,056 of JAZSFY010000272.1, forward strand.
AAATTACCACAAATGCAAAGCCCGATTTTCAGGCTATTGCAAGAGAAGCTGTCAGAGAAATCGGTTATGACCACAGCGACAAGGGCTTTGATTGCAACACCTGCGGTGTTATCACAGCAATCCACGGTCAATCTCCCGATATTGCTATGGGTGTTGACAAGGCATTGGAGGCAAAATGCGGTGAAATGACCGACGATAAGGATATCGGCGCAGGCGACCAAGGTATGGTTTTTGGCTTTGCCTGCAACGAAACTCCCGAATTGATGCCTATGCCTATTTTTCTTGCACAGAAAATGTCGAAAAAGCTCACAGAGGTTCGTAAAAGCGGTATTCTTCCCTATCTCCGTCCCGACGGAAAAACTCAGGTTACCGTTGAATATGACGATAACAAGGTTGTAAGAATCGACGCTATCGTTGTTTCCTCTCAGCATTCCGAGGACATCTCTCTTGGGCAAATCAGAGAGGACATCATCCGCGAGGTTATCCGTCCCTCGGTTCCTCAGGAATATATTGACGATAATACAAAATTCTATGTTAACCCCACAGGCAGATTTGTTGTAGGCGGTCCCCACGGCGACAGCGGTCTTACAGGCAGAAAAATCATTGTTGACACCTACGGCGGATATGCTTCTCACGGCGGCGGCGCATTTTCGGGTAAGGACCCTACAAAGGTAGACAGAAGTGCGGCCTACATGGCAAGATATGTTGCTAAAAACATTGTTGCATCAGGTGCGGCAGACAGATGTGAAGTGCAGATAGCTTATGCAATCGGCGTTGCAAAGCCCCTCTCGGTTCTTGTTAACACCAACGGAACAGGTAAGGTTAGCGACGAAAGATTGGCTGAAATAGTTAACGAGGTGTTTGACCTTCGCCCTGCAGCTATTATCGAGGCTCTCGACCTTAGAAAGCCTATCTACAAGAATCTCGCGGCATACGGCCATTTCGGCAGAGAAGAATTGGGCGTAAAATGGGAAATCACCGATAAAGCCGACGAAATCAAGAATAAGC
>JAZSFY010000215.1:0-3345 GCA_045532415.1 Eubacteriales bacterium
TTATTTCTTGCACGAAGAAAAAGCACCCGAAGGTTTCATCAAGGACGATAACTACTATTATTTCGAAATCCGAAACGATGGCGATGTTGTACTCGTTGAGAACAAGTTTGGCGTGGGCTTTACCAACAAACCCATTCTCGGTAATGTTCAGACCATAAAGATGGATGAGGAATACCCCGACAATAAGTTGTACGGCGCTGTGTTCGAAATCTATCTTGACACAGACGGCGACGGTATTTTCAATGCGGAAACAGATATCTTAATCGGTGAAATGTCCGAAGCAGAAACAGGTATTTACGCTCACGAAGCGTTAAGAAAGGGCGGTTATTTTCTTTATGAAAAGACTGCTCCCATAAGTTTTGTGAAAGACGATAACTATTACTATTTTGAGATAACTGAAGACGGTAAAACCGTTGTTGTTGAAAACGAAGCAGGTGTGGGTTTTACCAATAAACCCATCACAGGCGAGTTGAAAATCCTTAAAATCGACAGCGAAACCAAACAACCTCTTGCAAATGTAGGCTTCCAAGTTATGGATACAGACGGCAATGTCATCGAAGAAGCATATACCGATGAAAACGGTATTGTTTCTTTTAATCTCCGCTATGGCGAATACACTTATTGTGAATTCTCGCCCTTGGAAGGTTACTATGCAAATAATGAAGTATATCCTTTTGCAATCATCGAAGAAGGTAAAGTAATTGAGATTGAATTTGAAAATAAGGTTATTCCTGAACCTGTTCTTCCTCAAACAGGAGATGACTCGGATATGATAATTTGGCTTACAATTATTGCGCTTTCAATCATCGGAGTTTCCGCATCCTTCAAATTTATTTTGAAAGAAGGCAGATAATCAATGATGAAAAGAGTGTATATCTGTTCACCTCTTGGCGGGGATATTGAAGGCAACCTCGAAAGAGTAAAAAGATATACCAAATATGCATTGATGTGCGGTACGGCTCCTTTCGTACCGCATTTTTATGCGTTATGTATCGACGATAATATCCCCGAAGAACGAGGAATAGGGTTGGCGGCAGGGCTTGGTATGCTATGGTTCTGCGACGAGCTTTGGATATTTGGTGACGAAATATCCGAAGGGATGTTGGCAGAAATGAAGTTCTGTAAAAACCTTAACATTAAAATGAAAAAAATATCTGAAAAACAAATCAACAAAATTTTAGGAGGTACTACCCAATATGAAAAACACAATTAATAAAATCATGATTTTTGCTTTGCTTACTCTTGTATGTGTAAGCATCTTTTCCGTAACCGCATTTGCTGAAGAAAGTACAAGCAGCGGAACAACTACCAATTCAGGTAACGTTGCCGCGGCAGTTGAGAACACATGGAACGCAGCCAAAACTCAGGTACAGACCGTTGTTAACAACGTTGTCTTTCCCGTTGTGGATATGATTTTAGCAATCCTTTTCTTTGTCAAGATCGGCACATCGTATTTTGAATACAGAAAGCACGGTCAGTTTGAATTTACCGCGCCCTGTATTTTGTTCGCGTGCCTCATCTTTACCTTGACCGCACCTCTCTATATTTGGACTATTCTCTAATATATTTCCGATATAATTGGAGGTGGAAGAATTGTCTAAATGGATAGAAGATTTAATTGACGCCATAGGCGATGCCATATCCGATGCCTTTGAACACCTCGGAACACAGATATCCAACACTATCTGGAACACAATGCTCCAATGGTTTTATAAAACTATATATCAAGCTGTTTCGGATTTTTTCACGATGATGGGAAATATGGGTGCAGACATTTTTGAGCTTGATTGGGTGAAAGCGACAGTATTGCTCTTTCGCAACTTCGGTTGGGCGTTGTTTGCGGTCGGTCTTGTGGTTGCAATCTTTGACGTTGCTATCGAATACCAAAACGGCAGAGCCAACATTAAAACAACCTCTATCAACATCCTAAAAGGTTTCTTCGCTTGTTCTTTAATAAGCGTTGTTCCTATAGAGCTGTATAAGTTTTGTATTACTCTTCAAAACACGTTTTCAAATGATCTTTCCTCACTCTTTGCTTCCGGCCATACCTTGGATTTAAAAGGAACCAGTACTACAATACTAGCAGGGTCATTTGCAGTAAAAGATGATTTAAAATTTAATCTATTTAATATTCTATCTTTGATTGCTTTTGCATACTGCGTAGTAAAGATATTCTTCCAAAATATCAAACGTGGAGGCATATTGCTGGTGCAGATGACAGTCGGATCATTATATTTGTTTTCTGTTCCGAGAGGATACACTGATGGTTTCAACCAATGGATGAAACAGATTGCAGCTCTGTGCTTAACAGCATTTATGCAAACTACGTTGTTGTACCTCGGTCTGCTTACATTCCCCGGAAATATGCTTCTCGGTCTTGGTATTATGCTTGCAGCCGATGAGGTACCAAAAATTGCACAGCAGTTTGGTCTTGATTCAAGTGTCAGGGTAACCATGATGAATATTGTTCATGCAACAACTACCGCTGTAAATCTTACACGCTCATTAATGAAAGTAAAGTAGAGGAGAGTAAAAATGAAAGAATACTTATATCCCCAAAATCTTAAAGCCAAAGCAAACCTTTTTCTTTGGGACTTAAAAGACTTTGCAATTATAGGCATCGGCGCCTTGCTCTCAATTATATCATTGGTAAACCTCGGTTGGACGATGCCTGCAGTTGCAACGTTGGTATATGCGTTCTTAACGATACGTCTTGATGAAACAACAATGTTGGATCATATCAAGAACGCCATCGAATTTCTAATAACTACACAACAATATTACGAATGGAGGTAAACAATGGTTAAAAAAAGAAAAGGCGCATCGGTTCAGGAATTGCTAGGGATACAGACCTTTACAAACTACGGACTAGCTACTAACAAGGGCGAGTTGTTGTTTTATACTGTGTCCCCAACCAATATCTCTGTACTTTCACAAGCAAATGTCGAGATCAAGATAAGATATTTGATGATGTTGTTGTCAAGTATACCGGATATTAAAATATGCTGTACCGACTCATCCGAATGCTTTGACGATAACAAAGCATACCTAAAAGACCGACTTGAACTGGAAAAAAATGTTAAGGTACGAAACCTATTACAGAAGGACATTATGTTCCTTGACCGAATACAGTCTGAAATGGCTACGGCAAGACAGTTTTTGTTTATCGTCAGAACTAAGTCAAAAAAGAATGAGCAAACGCTCCAAATCGCAAACCGCGTTGAAAAGATTATGACTGAACGCGGATTTGAGGTTAAGCGAATGAGTAAGGACGATATAAAGCGTTTCCTTGCGATCTTTTTCGATGCTAGCTTCAACGGTGAGCAGTTGCCCGACTACGATGGA
>JAZSFY010000138.1:0-3959 GCA_045532415.1 Eubacteriales bacterium
TTTATTATGGCATTGGGCGTGGGTATTTCTAACGTTTTGGGCGACAGAAAAAGTCAGGAAAACAGCTTTGGTCTTGTTGCGCTATGCTCTATCGGGCCTATTCTTGCAGTTCTTGTCCTTGGCATATTCGCAAGCAACAACCTTTCTTATACCGTTAACTATGATGCTGTCGGCGATAATATTTTGGGCGCTTATCTTGAAAATGCAATGCATGTAGCAAAAGAGGTCGCAATCGCTCTTGGATTGATTGTTGCATTCTTCCTCCTTTGCCAAATTTTCTTCCTAAAGCTCCCTAAAAGACAGCTTTTGAAAATTGGCGTCGGCGTTGTTTTTACATATTTAGGACTTGTTATGTTCCTTACAGGCGTAAACGTAGGTTATATGCCTATTGGATATAAATTAGGCACACAAACCTCGGCTTTGGATCCTGCAGTTTTGATAGGATTGGGATTGCTGATGGGCGTTCTTGTAGTTTTGGCAGAGCCTGCTATTCACGTATTGAACGCTCAGGTTGAGGATGTTACAGGCGGATATGTTAAGAAAAGGTCTATGATGATAGGCTTATGCACAGGTGTCGGTGCGGCAATAGCATTGAGTGTAATCCGTATCATATTTGACTTTTCTCTCACTTATTATATTATTCCCGGTTATTTTATATCCTTGGCGCTTTCGCTTTTTGTTCCCCCTGTTTACACAGCGATCGCATTCGACTCGGGCGGTGTTGCAAGTGGGCCGATGACCTCGGGCTTTATTCTGCCCTTTGCTATCGGCGTTTGTGTATCTCTGCAGGGCGAAAATGCGGTTCTGCGCGATGGATTCGGTGTTGTTGCATTGGTTGCAATGGCGCCTCTTATTACTATTCAGCTTTTGGGCTTCAAGGCTATTGTTTCCAACAAGATAAAGGAAAAGCGGGCAATGAAGCGCATACTCCAGGCAGACGACGAGCAAATTATCAATTTTATGTAAAGGAGGAGGCTATATGGCAAGCACAATAAACGAATCAGCAATAAAAAAGCTAAAAATGGTCATCACCGTAGTTGACCGTGGAAAGGCAGAATTTTATTTGGATGTTTTCAGCCAATTTCAAGTAAATTTCCAAACCGTCACAAGCGGCAAGGGCACAGCCACCTCGGATATCGTTGATATGCTGGGTCTTAACATAAACAAGGCTGTTTTATGGAGCATAGTCCGAGAGGATATGGTTGACCCTATTATGAAATGCCTTGAAAGCAAATTTGAAACAATACGAAACGGCAAGGGCATTGCTATTGCCGTTCCCCTTACGGGCGTTATCGGCGTTAATATGTATCAGTTCCTTAGCAACAACAAGCAAGGCAAGGAGGATTAAAAATGACTACAAATAATCACGAGGTTATCTTTGCAATAGTTAATTCGGGATTTGCAGAGGATGCAATGCACGTAGCCCGTGAGCAGGGTGTTCGCGGCGGTACAATTATAAACGGACGCGGTGTTGCGCGGGAAAACGAAGCGGCATTTTTCGGAATAAACATTCACTCCGATAAGGAAATCCTTATGATGGTCGTAGAAAAGGATATTCGCGACCAGGTGCTACACGCCCTTTACAAGCAAATGGGAATGCAGCAAAAGGCACAAGGAATTGTTTTTGCCCTGCCTGTTTCGGATGTTGCAGGCTTAGTTCAAATTCCCAAGGATGAAGAATAATAGCGTTTAAACGAAAATACACCCTGTTTGTCAAAAAACAAACAGGGTGATTTTTTGTTATTTAATTATGCCTTCTGTTATAAGGTCTAAATAGATATCGCGAGCGACAACAGAAAAATCTGTTTCTTCAAATTTTTGACCGAACATAGACGAAAAAACATTGCATATAGCTTTTGCAATCCTCTTTTCGGAAGGTGAAGCATTCATCCATTTGAGAATCAGTAAAGATTCCATATCATATTCGTCATCAGGAGCGCCCATTTTAAGGAACCCCATATAATCAAGCTTATCTATATGCTTTTTTATAATTTCATAGACGGTCATGCTGTTTCCTCTTTATCAAAGCTTCTTTTGCATACAATACCAACGAAAATGTTCGTTTGTAAGGTCCTCGATAATTTCAAATCCGAGCCTTGCATATAGCTCAATTTGTGATTGGAACTCATCCTCTGTCAGGCACATATTTTCGGCAGGATATATTTCGGCGTGGGTATAACCCGACTTTTTGCTCATTTTAAGTGTTTCTGTTAAAAGATGCTCCTCAAGTCCGCAATTTTTGTAGGTGTTTGAAACCATTATTTCCATAATCGACAAAACTCTTGCATCCTCAGGTGCGGTTTTTAAATTCCGTAATTTATTCGGAATACCTGCATATTGTTCCTTTTCCTTGCAATTACAGTAGGCATAAATATCCCCGTCATACTGTGCAACATAGCCCTTCATTATGCGATTTCTTATAAGATTTTCCAGATGTTTGCGGTTTATATCCCAAAGCTCGGCAGGACCGTTGCCGGGATATTTCGGCTTTTCCACTAAGGTTTTTCCTATTTCATCAACCTGCTCGTGAGTTAAATCCCAGCCTGTGCCAAAATTAAAATAATTGCCATTATTGATATGCTGTTCGCAAAAAGCAAAGAATTTATGCCATTCGGAGGGAAGCAGGATACGGCATTTGAATACGCCGTCGGCAACAATACGTCGCTTTAATTGGAGAGCATTATTATTTTTAAGAACATCTTCATTTAAAAACAACCCCAATTCATCCATAGGCGGATTCACAGCATACATACGGTCAAACAATGGCGAGGTGTATGACAGGTTTTCGGCATTTTTGGATGTTTCCGATGCCAATTCATAAGCTTCTGTTAATCTTTTGGCAAAGCCGTCTGTATCGCCGTTTTTCAGGCACATATTCGCTTCACCGATATACAGGCTGCAAATTAGATTTGCATGAAGCAATCTATCCTCCTGCATCATTTTATCGATTACCGTACGTGCGGCATCAAGAGATTCCCTTGAATTATAGTTAATAAGCGAAATACATAGCTCGACGGCTTTTTTCTCCATATCCCTTTGCTTAAAGCGTATTTCCTCTTCTCCGCCGATAAAACGTGCAATTTGAGAGGAATCCTTAGATTTTATCGCCATCTCTATTGCGTGCTGTCGGTCTCCGCGTTCGTAATATGCCTCGGCAAGCATACTTTTTCCGCTTTCAAAATCGGGGTATTTGGCGCACAGACGTTCAAAATCTGCAATTGCACGATTTAGATACAAGCTTCTCTCGGTTTGTTTTTTTGCAAGAAATAATTGGGTACAGGCACGGCGGTAAAGAAATATCTTATCATTGGGAAATTCGGCAAGAGCATCCTCGCATACTACCAAGGCAATCTTATCACCAAGCTGGACCGCCTTTCGATACGCTCGGTTAAGCTCATCATATCTATCTCCGCCCAAAAGCTGGTCCACACCAATCTTTAATACCTTTGACAGGGGAATTAAAAGATTTATGTCAGGCATATTCAGTCCCTTTTCCCATTTTGAAATTGCCTGAGATGAAACATGCAATTCGTTGGCAAGGGATTCTTGAGTATATCCAAGCTTCACACGGTTAGTGCGAATGATTTCTCCGATATTGTTAAGATTGTTTGCCATGCTTTTTCTCCTTGTTTCTTCTTGTCAACAGTATAATACTAAAAGAATCAAAATACAAGCAACAAAACAGATATAATGCTACAACCTGAGGTTGAACAGAAAAGCTTAAGACCGCCTTGATTACTCAAGACGGTCTTTTGAATTAGAATTAAACACGGATTTGGGCGATGCGCCATGGTGACAAATCACCCTTAATTTGCTTAGCTCACGCTATGTAGATTTTCAATAACAAACAGCGCATCTTCTCTTGAACGGACACCCAAACGGTATTCATGTCCGCCTGTATACCAATAAACTGTTGTTATATCCTGAACAGATATATTATAGGTTATTCCGTTATAAAC
>JAZSFY010000001.1:0-2724 GCA_045532415.1 Eubacteriales bacterium
GCTCGTCGTTACCGCTCTTGATATCGTTAAGATATTTGTGAGTATCAAATGAATTTTCTGCTACTTCTATCAATGCAACTGCAATATTAGAGCAGTGGTCGGAAACTCTTTCAAATCCGTTGATAAGGTCGGAAAGGATAAATCCCAGCTCAATAGTACAATTGCCTGCCTGCAATCTTGTAATATGATTGCTTCTCATTTGGATAGCCAAGCTGTCAACAACCTGCTCAATAGGCTCTACCTTTCTGGCAAGCTCTGTATCGCCGTTGGCGAATGCTGTAAATGTGATGTCAACTATTTCGCGTATAGCGCCTTCTATAACAGCAATTTCCTTTTGTGCTTCTTCGGAAAAGTGAAGCTTCTTGTCATATAATTCCTGGGCGGTTTCCAAGATTTCAACAGCGTGGTCGCCGATTCTTTCGAAATTACCGATAGAATGGAGCATTGTTGAAACGCTGTGGGAGTCTTTTATAGTGAGATCGTTGCTTGAGAGCTTAACAAGATAGGTTCCCAATTCGTCTTCATATTTGTCTATCTCGCCTTCGCCGTCCGCTATTTCCTGAGCGAGCTTGCTGTCATAGTTGTTGAGGAGGTCAATAGAGCGTATGAGGATGTCTTTTGCCTTTTTGCTCATTTCTATGGTTACATTGCCGCAATGTGCAACTGCAACTGCAGGGGTAGCAAGCAATCTTTCGTCCAAAAGGGCGGTATCTTCGCTTTCTCCGTCCTTGTCGCTGATAACGAGGTTGGCAAGCTTAACCAAAGCCTTAGAGAAGGGAAGAAGCAAGCCTGTTGTTATAACATTAAATAAAAGGTGGCAGAATGCAATGCCAAATGTATTAATAGGCAAATCGGTAAAGGAGAAGTGGAAAATTGCATCCAAGCCGTAATAGCCTATCAGGCAAATAATAGTACCGATAAGGTTAAAGGAGATGTGTACTACAGCAACCTTTTTGGCGTTACGGTTTACACCGAAGCTTGAAATAAGAGCTGTAACACAAGTACCGATATTTTGACCCATAATAATCGGAATTGCCATACCGTAGGTAAGGTGCCCCGAAAGGGAGATACCCTGAAGAATGGAAACCGAAGCAGCAGAGCTTTGAATAATACCTGTAAATACAGCACCCACCAAAACGCCCAAGAGGGGATTGTTAAATGCTGTGAGGACCTGAGCAAATTCTTCGCTTTCCTTTAGTCCTCCGACCGAGTCACCCATAAGCCCCATACCGCACATTAAAACGGCAAATCCTACGAGGATGTTGCCGATATCCTTGCGCTTCTTGTTCTTGCCCATAACGAACAATACGCCCACAAGCGCAAAAATCAAAGAGAAGTTGGCAGGCTTTAAAAGGTCGGTAAAGCTAAATCCGCTTCCGCTGCTTTCAATACCTATAAGAGAAGTGAGCCATGCTGTAAGGGTAGTACCGATATTGGAGCCCATAATAAGCCCAACGGTTTGGCTCAAATTCATAATACCCGAGTTTACTAAACCAACCAGCATAACCGTCATAGCAGAGGATGATTGGATAGCGATAGTAATTCCTGCACCTAATGCAAGACTTTTAAAGGGATTGGAGGTCATTTTCTTTAAAATGGCTTCCAATTTGCCGCCTGACATTTTTTCCAAACCGCTTGACATAACCGTCATACCGTAAAGGAAGAATGCCACGCCGCCGATCAACGTGATGAAATCAATGATTCCCATGTTTTCTTTTTCTCCTGTCTGTTGTCATTTTGCTGTTAACCCTTTTACAGCAAATGATAACCGGCAATTAACTGCTTCGGTCGGGAAAAACTTAGCCGAAAAACGCTTAAAACCGCCGATTCCCGAACTTTCCCTTATATATACTAACAAAAACATTATTTTCTGTCAATTTGCAAATTGCACAAACTCTCTTAACTAAATCTTAATTTTAGCAGTATGCCAAAAGTGATTTTGCACAAAAAGACACCGTCCTCATTCGAGGACGGTGAGGATATTTGAATTATTCGGTTCTGAGTGCTACAACGGGGTCCTTCTTTGCGGCGCTTCTGGAAGGGATAATGCCTGCAAAAAGGGTAAGGATTACGCTTATGATTATCAAGGTTATTGCAACTCCAACGGGAAGTGTTGCCTTAAGCCCCGAAATATCAGTAAGGGCAAAAATTATAGCATTTATGGGAATACAAAGGAGATAGGTTATTAATACGCCTAAAAGTCCCGATGCAAATCCGATAATAACGGTTTCGGCATTAAACATTCTGGAAACATTCTTCTTTGATGCGCCGATAGCACGAAGAATACCTATTTCCTTGGTTCTTTCCTGAACCGAAATCAAGGTGATAACACCTATCATTATAGACGAAACTACAAGAGAAATTGCAACAAACGCAATCAAAACATAGGTGATAGCATTGATTATGGTGGTGATAGATGCCATCATAATGCCCAAAAAGTCGGTATATGCAATCTTTTTGGCTTCTTCAACAGAATCATTGTATTCGGCAATAGCATCTACAATAAGGTCCTTGTTTTCGAAGGTTGATGCATAAAGGTTTATTGTAGCAGGAGAATCCAAATCGAGAGAGCCGATTGTAACAAGCACCTGATTATAGGTGTTGTTGGAAAATACGGTTACCTCGTCATAGTAAAGAGCGCATTCCTCGGTGGTAAAGGCAGGAGCTTCTTTGTCAAGCAATGCCGCGATACCCTCTGCAGGAACGCTTGCAAACTGTCCTTCA
>JAZSFY010000254.1:0-2107 GCA_045532415.1 Eubacteriales bacterium
ATCCTTTTCCCGACTTGTACTAAAATTTTCATTAGAAGGCGGTACAGTTATGAATTACAGAATCGAAGAAAAATCCGAAATAATCTTAACGGGATACAAACGACATTTCAACGGTGTGCCCGGTGAAAGATCAGAACAAGAAAAAGAAATGTATGTAAAAACAAGACCTTTACAATACATTTTAAAAGGTTTATCGGGCAACATAGAAAAGAGTTTTGATATTATTACGAATATTGATGATGACGGATACGATTTTTATATTGCAAACGAATTGACCGAATATTATAGGAACAACCTTAACAAAGACGGAGTTTTGGGAGAAGAATTTGCGAAATATTATGAAAATATAGTAATCCCCAAATGCACTTACGCAATTTTCGAAACCGAACGCTGTTCTTATCCTACAACAATATTTCTGGATTTAAGAAAAAGAATCGTTTCTGAATGGCTGCCTAACTCAGGTTACCAAATAGCAAATGCTCCCGAAATTGTTGTTACACATTGGTATCGCGGAAGCAAAAGCAACGAGCGATATCGTGAGCTTTGGATTCCTATAGAACCTAAATAAAACGTCAAATCATCACATTCAAAGAAAAAACCGAGAGTTATTGCACTCTCGGTTTTTGACTTTAATTGAGTTATTAAAATGTTTTATTCTTCTTCAGGAAGGATTTCGCCTATCATATCATAGAGAACCTGAAGGAGATGCCATGCAATAAGCTTTTTGCCTTCTTCAGCAGGATGAACGCCGTCTTGTGAGAGAACGGAAGGGTCTTCATATTCGACGAATGCAGAGGCAAATATGCCGTCCAGAGGGATATAGCAATCCGCATATTCTCTTGCAAGCATTCTTACAACATCAATTTTCTCGTTCAAATCCTCACGGTAATTATCTCTGCCCATTCCATATATAAGAAAAGGCTCGATCATAATTATTTTCGCATTTGTTTCGGTTTTGATTTTTTTCAAAACAGTTTCATAATTTTCCTTAAACTGCTCTGCTGTTGTAGGGTCGTTATTATCATATCTACGCCATGTATCGTTAACGCCAATTAAAATTGTAACAATATCAGGCTGAATATCGATAAAATCCTTCTGCAATCTTGCAACAAGATCACAGGTACGGTTACCGCTTATGCCTTTATTGATAAATTCAATATCAGCATCAGGCAATGCTTCTTTTAAGCCCTCGACAGTATACTTCACATATCCTTCGCCGAGATTAGTTTCGTCATCATATACACGACCGCAATCGGTAACGCTGTCGCCTTGGAACAAAATTCTCATAAATTTATCCTCACTTCCCTATTTTAATTCATCAATAACCTTTGAAATTATGGGTACAAGCTCATTTGCAATTAATTGCTTACCTGCCTCGCCGGGATGAACACCGTCGGGAGAAAGGTCATATTTATCAACACCGTTGACTCTTGCTTCGGTAAACTTACCGTCAATTGAAATAAAGCAATCAGCGTATTTTAATGCCAGCTGATGGAAGACAACGATCTTTTCATCAAGATCGGGACGCATTTCATCTTTCCCCATATCGTAAAGCAAAAAAGGCTCCATCATTATAAGCTTTGCATTTGTTTCGTTTTTTATCTTTTCAAGAATAGATGTTAGATTGCTTCTAAAATAATCAATATCGGTAACCAAATCGATTTGGTATCTATGCCATGTGTCATTAAGACCGATCATTAATGTAACAATGTCGGGCTTCAAATCAATCAAATCTTCATTAATACGGGCAAGAAGATTTTCGGTTCTATTTCCGCCTATACCGCGATTAATGAACTCAAAATCTATATCGGGGTATTTTTCCTTTAAGGCGCTGGCTGTATATTTTACATAACCTTCGCCTAAATCCCAAAAATCATCTCTATTTCTATGGCAATCTGTAATGCTGTCGCCTTGAAACAATATTCTCATAATTCGTTTTCCCTTTTCAATCAAAACTACAACTGAAGTATATAACAATCGTTTTTAAAAGTCAAGTTGGATAACATCGATATAAACAAAAAATCCGAGAATCTTTCGATTCTCTGATTTTGGTCTGAGTGACAAGACTTGAACTTGCGGCCTCTACCACCCCAAGGTAGCGCGCTAC
>JAZSFY010000326.1:0-8265 GCA_045532415.1 Eubacteriales bacterium
CATATTCCTATATTCTTACGGGAAAACGCTTTTCCTCTGTTGTAACTCAAAGCAGTCTTGGATATACCTTTTTTGACAATGCCCGCGAAAGACGGCTTTGCTCCTTTTATGGAGATGCCCGTAGTCTTGATAACGGCGAACGTATCTTTGCCTTGGTTGATAACAAAAAATATGACCTTTGCGCCGTTTCTGCCAGAGTTAAGTACGAAAAGGGAAGTGCTGTTTATTGCGGTGACCTAGGCGGTTCATCTTATACTGTTACGGTAACAATTCCTCCCGAATTTCCTATAAAGCTTATAAAAGTTCAATATCAAAAGGGAATGTCCTTTAAAACTATATTTCAGCTTGCTCCCGTTATGGGAGATAGCGTTCAGGCTGTAAACGGAATACAGGTTAAGGATTTTGAAAATCAAAAAAATAAAGGCTTTCTTTTCCGAAATCCCTTTAGTATGACATTCCCCGAGGGTGTTGGTTTTGGTGGAGTATGTAACGGTGAAGCCGATTCGGTTTCCTTCACCCTTTCATCAAACAGCGACGAGGTATTGTTCTTCTTAGGTGCTTGTATGTCAGAAGGAGGAGCATTAAAGACCTCGAGAAGGGCAGACAAAAGCTTTTTCGAGGAAGCCTTGGATAAAGCAAATGAATTTGCCCTTTCGTTTGTGCCGAAAATTAAGGTGCAAACAAAAAGCAAGACTACCACAGCATTAATGAATTATTTCTTGCCCTATCAGGCTTCCGCCTGCAGATTCTTTGCAAGAGGCTCATTTTATCAAAGCGGAGGAGCCTATGGCTTCCGCGACCAATTGCAGGATTGTCTTTCGGTTGTATATTCAAATCCCTCACTTGTCCGCACTCATATAATTAGATGCTGTGCTCATCAATATGCCGAAGGCTCGGTTATGCATTGGTGGCATACCCGTCATTTTAATGGAGTTAACCGAGGAATCAAATCAAAATGCTCTGATGATATGCTATATCTTCCCTTGGTCGTTTCGGATTATTTAGAGAAAACAGGGGATTATTCGGTTCTTGATGTAAAAACGCATTATCTTGTTTCGCCTCCCTTAGACAGCGAAAATGAGCGTTATGAACAGCCAAAGCTTTCGGATTATAAGGAATCGGTTTATCATCATTGTCTGCGCGCATTGTCTTATGCAGATAAGAGAGGCAAGCATGGATTACTGTTAATGGGCTCCTGCGATTGGAACGATGCGTTTTCTCTTGTAGGAGCAAAGGGCAGAGGTGAAAGCATTTTCACAACTCTGCTGTTTATAATAACAGCTCAAGGCTTTTTGCCCGTAATCGAAAAAATGGGGGATTACGAAACCGCTTCTCATTATAAAAGCGTTATTGAGGAATTGAAAAATACTGTTGAGGAAAAGGCATTTTTTGGTGACAGATATGTCCGTGCAATATGCGATGACGGCACCGTTTTAGGTGTAGAGCACGCCGAGGAATGTAAGATTGATATTCTTTCCCAAGCCTTTGCGGCTTTGGCAGGGTTAAACCCCGAAAGAGTTAAAACTGCCTTGACAACCGCATTTTCAAAGCTTTATGACGGTGAAAACAAAATATTCAAGCTGTTTTCGCCTCCCTTCGCCCAAGGAAGGGCTCCCGTGGGGTATATCCGCGGATATATTTCGGGTGTCCGTGAAAACGGAGGACAATATACCCACGGTGCCTTGTGGGGCGCATTGGGATGCATTACCGCAGGAATGAATGAAGAAGCGTTGCTTATTCTCGATTGTGCAAACCCTGCTTCAAGATGTAACGATAAACTACTGGCGAAAAAATACAAAAATGAGCCTTATGTCGTTTCGGCGGATATTTATTCCTCGGGCAGAGAGGGCAGAGGAGGCTGGAGCTGGTATACAGGTGCCGCATCCTGGCTGTATAAAATAATCCTTGAAAATGTTTTGGGCGTAAAGCTTGGTGCAGACCAAACTCTTATTTCTGCTTTTCCTATAATTTCCTTTGAAGCAGATATAGAATGGGGAAATGCAAAGCTTCATTTAACTGCATCCAACCAAATAACCGAGCCTCTTTTAAATGGCGAAGGGGTGTCTTTTCCTGTAAAACTTCCCGACGGAGATTCAACAATTTCGCTTCCTGTAAAATAGCAAAAAAACGGAGATTTTGTCTATCTCCGTTTTTTCTATTGTTAAATCCGTATATTTATGCTATACTATTAAAACTCAAAAACAAATGGGGTTTAACTATGATTTTTGCTGTCATGTTCGGAGCAATGTTTATAATATCTATCTTCGGAGCATGGTTTATTTCCGGACGTATAAGAAAATATAATAAAATCAAGGAATTGGGCAAAAAGGGAATTGCATTGTCTGTTGTTGCGCCTATATTGCTGTTTGCTTTGCTGTGCTTTATTCCTAAATTCGGGTTTGCGGTTACATTAATTATTTTTATGCATCTGCTTGTGGCGTTGTCCTTGTGCGTTTCGGCAGGCTTTGTTATTCATAAATTTTTGGGTAAGAAGCGTTGCCATTTTGCAGAGGACATCACGGCAATATATATATTGGTAATATATCTTGGCATCGGCTGGTTTTTGGCACATCATGTTTTTGAAACGAGCTATACCTTTGAAACTCAAAAGGATTTGGGGCAGGAAAATCTCCGAGTAGTTCAAATCTCCGATTCTCATTTGGGTATAACCTTAGACGGCGAGGATTTTGCTGAATACCTCCAAGAAATACAAGGCTTAAACCCTGATGTCGTTGTAATAACGGGGGATTTTGTTGATGACGATTCCGAAAAAGAGGATATGCTCATTTCCTGTAAGGCTTTGGGAGAATTAAAAACCACCTACGGGGTTTATTTTGTATTCGGAAATCATGACGAGGGATATTTCAACAGCCGAAGCTTTTCTGTGGATGAATTGCGCGCTTCTCTTGAAGAAAACGGCGTGAAAATCCTTGAGGATGAATCGGTTTTAATAAACGACAGCTTTTATATAATTGGACGTAATGACCGTTCCTATACCAATCGTGAATCTATGGAAAGCTTGGTTTCTCGGTTAGATAAATCAAAATATATGCTTGTGTTGGATCACCAGCCTAGTGATTTTGATGCTCAGGCAGAGGCGAATGTTGATTTGGTTCTTTCGGGACATACTCACGGAGGACACATTTTCCCTGCAGGAATAATCGGGGTATTAATGGGAAGCAACGACCTTGCCTATGGTACCGAGGTACGAGGAAATACTGTTTTTGAAGTAAGCTCGGGTATTTCGGGTTGGGCGATTCCCTTTAAAACAGGATGCATTTCGGAATATGTTGTTATTGATATAAAGTCTTAAAGAGGTTATCTATGGTAAATATTCTTGCAAAATTATTTATAAAAAATCACCGTGATTTGGGCTCTCCCGAGGTAAGACGAAAATATGGTATATTGTGCGGAGCATGGGGTATTGTTCTTAATGTTCTGCTGTTTGCCATGAAGCTTTTTGTGGGAATCATAAGCGGTTCGGTTGCAGTAACAGCCGATGCATTCAACAATATTTCCGACGCAGGAAGCTCTGCTGTTACAATGATAGGATTTCGCCTTTCGGGTAAAAAGCCCGATCCCGAGCATCCATTCGGTCACGGAAGGATAGAATATGTTTCGGGTCTTATTGTTGCGATGTTTATTTTCGTAATGGGCTTTGAAATTTTGGCAGACGCTGTTGAGGCGATTTCCAATCCCCAGCCTACTGTTTTAAACACAGTTTCCATTGTTATTCTCATTTTTTCGGTTGTTATAAAGCTTTATATGTTTTTCTATAACCGTTCTGTGGGCAAGAAAATCAATTCTGCCTCCATGACTGCCACGGCTCTCGACAGCTTGGGGGACACAGTCAGCACTATTGCGGTAATTGCTTCTCTTATTGTTTCTCATTATTCGGGCTTGCTTATTGACGGATATGTAGGCTTGGCTGTTGCCTGCTTTATTCTTATTGCAGGCTATCGCGCGGCAAAGGAAACTATCGAACCGTTGCTTGGCGCCCGTCCCGAAAAGGAGCTTGTTGATGAGCTTGAAAGATTGGTTCTTTCTTATCCTCCCGTAACAGGTGTTCATGACCTTATTCTTCACGATTATGGCCCCGGCAGACGTTTTCTTTCCCTTCATGCTGAGGTTCCTATGGACGAGGATATTCTTTTTGTCCATGATGTTGTGGATAATATCGAAATTGAGATTTATGAAAAATTCGGCATTGAAACGGTTATACACATGGACCCTATCGATACCACAAATGAGGCAATAAATGAGATTAAGGCTCATGTGTCAAATCTTCTCAATCAGCTTGGCTCGGGCTTGAAGGCTCACGATTTCCGTATTGTCCCCGGTAAAACCCATACAAATATTGTTTTTGATATTGCAGTTCCCGTGGGATTAAAAACAAGCCCCGATGTTATCAAAACCGCAGTTTCCACAGCCGTGTCATCATTAAACCCTCAATATAGATGCGTAATTAAAATAGATATAGATTACTCGTGAAGTTTTGTTTATAATCTAATTTGGTATATTCGTAGATTTACGACCTCTATATCAGTTAATATGTTTCCTTGACGAGAACCGTTAATAAACGTTAAAATGAATTCCCGAATGTTAACGTTTGTATATTGACAAACGGGAACAAACGTGATATATTGTTAATGCAGGATGATTGTAGGTCGACATACAATTTCCTGTAATAACGATTAAAGAGGTAATAATATGTTTGAAAGAGGTAATACCATGTTTATTGAAGAACGCCATCAGCAAATTCTTGATATAATAGCGAGCAAGGGAAATATCAGTGTGTCTGAAATCCAGCGTAAGTTTATGGTTGGATATGATACAGCAAAAAGAGATTTAAGAATCCTTGAGGAAAAAGGTCTTTTAAAACGTACTCACGGCGGCGCAATTCCTGTGCATCAAGTGGCTAATTCAAAGCCTCCGATGACTACCTGCAAGGATTTTTCCGAAGTAAAGCCCGAGTATCTTGCCATAGCAAAACGGGCAGTTTCCATGATAAAAGAAAATGATGTGATTTTTATTACATCAGCAAGCGTTGGTTATTTAATGGCACAATTGATTCCCGATATGAAGCTTCGGGTTGTAGTAAATTCAATTATTATAGCCGAGGAGCTTCGTAAGAAAGCAAATATATCGGTTATTATGCTTGGCGGAGAAATGGATAACAAGGGCAATTGCTATGATGCATTTGCAATCGAGATGATTCAAAAATTGAGATTTGATAAGTGCTTCATTACATCGGCTGCCATTTCGGCGGAATTTGGGCTTTCTATCCAAAAATCACAAGCCATAAGCTTTTGGAATGCCGTAATTAACAGCTCAAAGCAAGCGATAGGCTTGTATCCCACAGGCAAAATAGGATTTGAATCGATAATCAGCATATGTCCTGCAAACCGTCTTAATACAATGATTACCGATTGGGACGCATTGGAGGAGGAATTAACTAAATTCGACGAGCAGGGAATTGAGGTTGTCGTTGTAGACGAGGAACAATAACTAATATTAAAAGCTTCACACCGCCAAGATATTGGCGGTGTGTTTTTTAGGGTAGAAAAACGGTTAACAAGCGGTTAAGGATTGTTCGGAAATTTGTCCAATTTAACCTATTTTTCGCACTTGGATTAATACAAAATGTAGTTATTTTAGAAAAAATATTGAAATACAAAAAATCCTTGAAAAATCAAGAAAAAAGTGCTATTATCATCATTTGTAAAAATGAAAAGAGGGTGTGTTTTATGAGTAATTACGAGGCACTTACAATATTGATGCCTATCGGTATCGCAATGACGGCTGGTCTTCTTCTTTCCCGTCTTGTAAAGAAATTGAAATTGCCTGCAGTTACAGGTTATCTTATTGCAGGTATACTTATCGGCCCCTATTGTCTTGGTCAGCTTGGTCAGTTTTTGGATATCCCTTGGCTCGGTTATATCGACAAGGAAGCGGTTGAAGGGGCATCTATCCTTTCCAAAATTGCTCTTGGCTTTATTGCGTTCGCCATCGGCGACGAATTCCGTCTTTCTTCTTTGAAAAAGATTGGTAAGCAGGCAACAATTATCGGTATTTTCCAGGCTTTGGTTGCCACAGTTGTTGTTGACGCTGCTTTGATAGGTCTTTATTTCCTTCTTCCCGAAGGTACCATAACCATTCCTGCGGCCCTTGTTCTTGGTGCAGTTGCTACTGCAACAGCTCCTGCGGCAACCTTGATGGTTGTCCGTCAGTATAAGGCAAAGGGTAAATTAACAGATATCCTTCTTCCCGTTGTTGCGATAGATGATGCTGTGGGCTTGGTTGTATTTGCTGTTTCCTTCGGTATTGCTCAATCTATCCAAGGCGGCGCAGGCTTGAGTGTTATTTCGGTTCTTGTAGAGCCTTTGCTGGAGGTCGTTCTCTCTCTTGCTTTGGGTGTTGTTTTGGGCGTATTGTTCAGCCTTGCCGAAAAATACTTCAAATCCAATTCCAAGCGTCTTACTCTTTCCATAACCTTTGTTATAATGGCTGTTGCCCTTTCGCTCTATGAAACTCATATAGGCGGCATCCATATTAAGTTCTCCTCTCTCCTTGTGTGCATGATGCTCGGTACAGTATTCTGCAATATGTGTGATTTCTCTGATGAAATCATGGGCAAGACCGACAGATGGACTGCGCCCTTGTTTGTTCTTTTCTTTGTACTTTCAGGTGCTGAATTGGAATTCGGCGTGTTTAGCAACGTTATGGTAATCTTGGTCGGCGTTGTTTATATCCTCACCCGTGCCATAGGTAAAATGGCAGGTGCGGCTTTAAGTGCCAGAGCAACAAAATGCGAGCCTAATATCGTTAAATATCTTGGTATCACACTTCTTCCTCAGGCAGGTGTTGCATTGGGTATGTCCCTTATTGCGGCAGAAAGCCTTGGTGAGGTTGGCGCAATGGTTCGTAATATCACACTTTTCGCTGTTCTTGTTTACGAATTGGTTGGTCCTATGCTTACAAAGATTGCTCTTACCAAATCCGGCGATATTATTCCTCGAAAGGTTATCAATATCGGCGAAGAGGACGACGATTAATCAATATAATAAACAAAAAAAGACGGGTAACCGTCTTTGCAAACCGAAGACAAACTTGTTCTTTACGTGCTTGAAAGCAAATAACAATAAAAGATATGCTTCCTTGAATTAAAAATGGAAGCATATCTTATTTTTATAAGGTATAAATTTCATTGTATTTTCAAGCACTTTCACGAAATCCTTCGACTGCCCTACCTTTGTAGGGCGACGCTCGAATTTCGTAAAAAATAACTTCGTTTCTCTCAGTTTGCCAAGTTTGCAGACTCGTCTGCAAACTTGGATCTCGCAAAGGCGAGATCATTTTTTGTTTGCAAAAATATCCTTGCAATATATGACAAGAAATGATAAAATGAGAAAAAGTTTATCTGTTTGATATGGTGTAATATGGAAAATAGAAATTACGAAGCTTATTATGAAATATTAAATTCCGAGTTGGTTCCTGCAATGGGATGCACTGAGCCTATTGCCATTGCCTATACTGCCGCATCGGCAGCAAAATATATGAATGAGCCGATAAAATCTGTTTCGGTTTGTGTCAGCGGAAATATTATCAAGAATGTTAAAAGCGTTAAGGTTCCCAATACAGGCGGATTAAGAGGTATCGAAGCCGCCATTTCCGCAGGTATAGTTGCAGGTGACCCACAAAAGGAATTGGAGGTTCTTGCGAATATACCTTCGGATAAGTATTCTGAAATAGCCGATTTTATGGCGAATACTCCTATTGAAATAAGCGAATCTCAAAGCGGACGTGTTCTCGATATCGGTATAACATTAAAGGGCGAAAGCAACCAGGTTTATGCCCGAACAGCCCAGCACCATACAGGGCTTTGCTTGATTAAGGTCAGTGACGAAACTGTTTTTGAAAAGGAAATTGAGGAAACTGCAGGCGACCTTGACCATTCGGTTCTTACGGTTGAGGGTATAATAGATTTTGCCGAAAAAGCCGATATTAACCGTGTTAAAGAGCTTTTGGAGCGTCAAATTTCTTACAATACAGCCATAGCAAAGGAAGGCTTAAAGGGAAAATACGGCGCCGCTATCGGAAGAACATTGCTTATGTCCTATGGTGACACGGTTCATAACCGCGCAAAGGCTTGGGCGGCGGCAGGCTCGGATGCAAGAATGAGCGGTTGCGAATTGCCGGTAATGATAAATTCGGGAAGCGGCAACCAAGGTATGACAGCATCTCTCCCCGTAATCGTCTATGCCG
>JAZSFY010000296.1:0-4866 GCA_045532415.1 Eubacteriales bacterium
GTTGGAAGCTACAATCTTGGTAAGCTTTACACAGCCGTTAAGACCGTTGAGGTCAGTAATCTTATTGTTGTAGAGAGAAACGGTTGCAAGCTCGTCGAGAGCAGAAAGGTCGCCTATTGTGGTAATTTCGTTATTATAAGCATTAATGCTTGTAAGCTTAGTACAGCCGGAAAGAGAGCTGATATCGGTAATCTTGTTGTCGTAGATATCGATTGTTGTAAGCTCGGTAAGCTTGGAAAGGTCGCCTATTGTGGTGATTTCATTGGAGTATGCGCCCAAGGTTGTAAGCTTGGTGCAGGCGCCCAATGCAGAGATATCGGTGATATCGTTATCATAGATAGAGCAGGTTTCGAGGTTTACGCAGGAAGCAAGACCGCTGATATCTGTGATATGGTTACCTACAACAGAAACATTCTTAAGGTTGGTAAGCTTGCTCAAGGAATCGAGCTTTTCGATGCAGTTGGAGTTAGCAACAAAGTTTTCAAGGTTGGTAAGACCGTCCAATGCGCCCAATTCAACAACAGCGTTACCCGAAATGTTAAGAGTTTTAAGGTTGGTAAGACCGGAAATTGCGGAAATATCAGTCAAGCCTGCATGAGTATGCTTTTCTTCTTCCTTGGATGTTTCTTCCTTGGAGGATTCTTCCTTAGAGGTTTCTTCCTTGGAAGCTTCTTCGGAGGATTCTGCCTTGGAAGCCTCAGAGGACTCGGTAGCAGCATTGTTTTCTTCGATTGTAATGCCCTTCAAGGAAACCAATGTAAGGTCGGTAAGGTTGGTTACAGAAGAAAGAGCAGAAAGGTCATCGCCTTCAACAGAGGTGAAGCCGATATCCAATTTTGTAAGGTTGGGGAAATTCTGGATACCTTCAAGAGAGGTAATACCTGTGTATTCCAAGGAAAGCTGCTCGAGCTTGGAAAGGCTCTTAAGCTGGTCGAGCTTTTTGATATTTGTAAGAGCAGCGGCGTTGATAACATCCTCCAAATAGATTGCGTCAACATCCATGTTATAACCCATCTGGTTATAATACTGGCTCATCTGAGCCATGTACTGAGTGTTGGAGCAGCCCTCGTTCATGCTGGAAACCTCGGTAAGGTCGAAGGTACGAAGAACACGAAGGTTGGGGAATGCAGTAATATCGGCAACCTCGGTAACGGGGTAGCTTACGGTAACATAGCTTTCAGCCGCAGGCTCCTCGTCGGAATTGCTGATGATTATATCTGTCATTGCCTTGTAGCCAAGGATAACAACAGGATATGCATAGCTTTGATAATTGTTGTTAGAATCGGTACCGATAGACCAATAATATGTCAAGGATTCAACCTTTGCCAAATCCTCGTCGGTGATATCGCGAACGCTTTCCTTGCCCAAAGCAGAAGCATAAGCCTTGGCAAATTCAACGTTACCGAAAATCTTATAAGGGTCGTTCATGTGGAGAAGTCCATCCACAATGAGGAAAATAGAGCCTGCAAGAAGAGCGATACTGAGAATAGCGCAGATGATTATCGTTTTCTTCTGCTTGGCTTTAACTGTGTTACTCATTTCAAAAAATCCTCCGGATTAATTTTCAATCGGTTCATTATATCATAAATAATGTCGTTTTGCAATAGTAAATTTTTATTCACCCTTATATTTAATGATATTTATAAAGGTGCGCTTGTTTCCCTGCCATTCCTCCTCGGTTCTGCCATAGTTGATTTCGTCATCGTTAGGGCTTTGACGGATACAAAGAATTGCGTTTTCGGGAATTGCAGAAAAGCCGGGAAGCTTGGATGCATCCAATTCCGAGAATTTAACGCCGCAGCCCTCAATAACATTTTCGGGCATATATGCATCGTCGATTATATCCTCGAAGAAGGTTAAAATCCCCTCTTGAACACATATATCGAAATATTCCTGTCTGAGGAAATAAATTATCGCATCACCTGCACGGATTTCGGTTTGGAAACGTGTGTATCCCTCGCTATTATACTGCTGTACCGCAGGGTCGGAAGCGTCGTCGCTTACCTTATTAATAGTAATATCGAGAAGATAGGTATTAATTTCTCCGTCGCCGTTATAGTCATCGGAAAGAGTGGCAACAGTTTTTTCAATGTCCTCTGCCGCATCAACCGAAATATACATAGGACCAACATGAAGGATATTAACATCAGGCTCGGAATTGGAGAAAAGCTGTCCGAGGCTGACTATTAAGAACAATACCACCACGCCGCCAATGATTATTACCCATTTATAGTGGTACCATATATTTTCAAACCATTCCCTTGGGGACATTCTTTCTTTGGTTTCCATTAAATTTTCCTCCAATTACAATATTACCTTTTATAATAGCATACATGAACAGTTTTCGCAAGTGTTTTTTGTTCCTGTTAGGTAATGAAATTCCTAAAAAGCTACAACTCTCGCGAGATAGTGGTTTGGATTTGAATAAACTGCATCGCGGGAGCTAAAAAATACTTCTTAGCTCCAAAAATCGACCTGTTAGCCCAAAAGCTTTGACAAAAGGGATTATATTGTTTATAATGTTCACAGAAAGAGAGGCGACGGCGATGGGTTTTAAAACAAGAATCGAAATAGACCCCGACGGTAACGAGGAAATTGTCATTCGCTGCCGCGGCATCACCGACCAGATTATACAATTACAAAGGCTTTTGGAAGCCAACACAGGCTCTCAGCAGGAAATGGAGCTTCATCTTAACGGTAACGATTATTTTGTAAAGCTTTCCGACATTTTGTTTTTTGAAACAGACGACAGCAAAACCGCCGCCCACACAAAAAACAAGATGTATTACACCGATTTAAAGCTTTACGAGCTTGAAAACACGTTGCCAAGAAGCTTTATGAGGGTTTCGAAATCCTGCATTATCAACATAAACGCAATTTCCTCTACAAAAAGAGAATTAACAGGCGTCGGAGAAGCCTGCTTCTATGATTCGGTTAAAAAGGTTTATATTTCGAGAAGCTATTTCAAGGCTTTTCGCGAATCCTTGAACGATATACGATTAAAAAAGTGAGGTATTTAAAATGAAAGACAGAGGACACAAGATTTTTTGGGGCGTTCTGCTTCTTTTGTCTGCCCTTGTGCTTGTTCTTTACGGAATGGGCTTTGGCGGCGAGGCGTTCGGCATCCCTCTCTACAAGATTATTTTAGGAATCGTTATTTTTGCTTTTACCCTTTCGAGAATAATTTTCGGCAGCAATCTTAGAGAAAGATTGAGAATTTTCACACTCCTTGCCCTATTGTTTTGGGTTTTTGAAAAAGAAATCGGTTTGGCGGCAGGATACCCCGACGGTGAGGTAATAAACAATATGATTTTGCTGGTGGCAGGTATTCTTGCAGACTCTGCGGTTTCCCTTCTTGTTCCCAAAAAGAAGATTAAGGGACATTACAACAAGCTTTCCTCGGCAACACATTATATTGATGTAAGCAAAAATACCCAAAGCTTTATCGAAAACAAAATGGGCGACAGCGCAATTTTCTATCAGAACACCGATTTGGTTCCCCTTAATACTGTTGTTGAGCTGACAATCGACAATAAAATGGGCAACATTTCAATCCATATTCCCGACACATGGGTTGTTGACAGCAAGGTTGTTTCCAAAATGGGCGGCTTGCAGGTTCGCCCCAACACAGGCAATTATGTTACCTTTATCCTTAAGGGTGAAAACAAAATGGGTAATATCGAGGTTGTTTCTCCGTAATATGAAAAGCATTGGCGGTTTTGCCAATGCTTTTTTGTTGGTTTGATTTAAATAAAGATTTTTCACACCTTTTTGTAAAAAGGTGTGTCCAAAAACTTTTATTGCAAAAACAGCTCTCGCTGTTTTTGGGAATAATATAAATTTGAATAAGCTTCAACCCTCGCGGATGAGAGGTGACATTTTGAATAAACTACATCGCGGGAACTAAAAATTTTTGCCGAGCTTTTTTAAAAGCTCCCGGGAACTAAAAATTTTTGCCGAGCTTTTTTAAAAGCTCGTGGGAACTAAAAATGATAATGTTTTTCCAACGGGGTCGCGGATAATAAGGTCGGCTTGGTTGTCATAGGGTGTGGCATCACGGTTAATAAGAACGATGCCGTTTCCCTTGAAATAATTTATAAGCCCTGCGGCAGGATAAACAGTTAAGGACGTGCCTGCAACAATCAAAAGGTCGGCTTGGCTTATGGCGAGGACGGCAGATTCCAAGGTTTTCCGGTCCAAAGGCTCCTCATAAAGGACAACATCGGGCTTTACGATGCCTCCGCAGGCGCAATAGGGCACATCGGCAGAGCCGCTTACATATTCCTCGGGAAAGAATTTTCCGCAACGGGAGCAATAATTTCTTTTGGTGCTTCCGTGAAGCTCATAAACATTTTTGCTTCCTGCCATTTGGTGCAAGCCGTCGATATTCTGAGTTATAACCGCCTTAAGCTTGCCCATTTCCTCAAGCCTTGCCAATGCATAATGGGCGGCATTGGGCTTGATTCCCTCGCAAATCATCATAGTGCGGTAGAAATTATAAAATTCCTTAGGGTGCTTTAGGAAAAAGCTGTGGGAAAGCATGGTTTCGGGAGGATAATCAAATTTCATGCTGTAAATTCCGTCAGCCGAACGGAAATCTTTAATCCCGCTTTCGGTTGATACCCCTGCCCCGCCAAAGAAAACTATGTTTTGAGAATTATCAATCAATTGTTTTAATTTTTCTATCATATTTTTTAGTGCCCGCGATGCAGCCGTTTGAAGCTCAAACCACTACTCCGCGTGGTTTCTGCCTTTCTTTAATTTTAATCCTTTTATTACATTATAACTCATACTCGACTGTTTTTCAAGAAAATAAAAATCTTGACAAATTATTGTGATAAAGTATAATAAGTCGGATCGTAGCCA
>JAZSFY010000110.1:0-3081 GCA_045532415.1 Eubacteriales bacterium
CGCTTACATTGTAATATTTAATAACCTTATCATTAGCATCAAAAATACCAATGTCAGCCTTTTCATCTCCTGTAAGCTCCATTAAATAATAGCTGTGACCGTTGTTTTCACAAAGGGAAGCGTATTGGGAATCCTCGGTAATCTTGGAGGCGAATATACCGATAAGCTCAACATAGGAAGCCATATTCTCGTCTGCATAAGCATCAGCCTTGGATTTGTTAAAAATGGTGCAAGCCATCTCCTGACTTTCAACCGAAAGGAAGGTGGAGGAGGGATATCCGCACATATAAATATCGGGATAGAAGAACAAAATCAATTCAGCGTTAATAGAGGATTCAACGTCGGTCAATCCCAATTCCTTAAGCTGAGCCTGCTTGTCGGGGTGGTTTACGGTAGGTGTGTTGGGGTGCCCCTTGTAGTAATATACAAATTCATCACTATAATAAGCCTTGATAAGATTTACATAATCGTTAAAATCGGGTTCGTTTGCGGCATAAGCCCAAGAGCCGAGAATCATCATAGCCTTTTTGCCGGATTCGTCTGCGGCTTCAAACATTTCGTTGTTGAAGTTATAAAGTGCTTTAAGCTCTGCCTTGTCCTCATCTGTCATTTCCTTTAAGGGGTTGGCAAAGTTTCTTTCCTCAATAATGCCTTCAACCTTGTCATCGTTAAGAACTCTGTTAATAAAGTCCTCGTCGGGCGAGCAAAGAACTCCTGCTCTGGGACGGAGAATCCACCATTCAACATTGTCTTTTTCTCTTGCCGCAACATAGGCATATTGCTTGAAGGTTGTTGTGTCAACAGTAAAGCTGTCGCCGTAATAGTAATCCTTTTGCTCCTTTACCTCGCTATAGAGAGCATCAAGCTTGGATGCCATTTCGGCATATTTTGCGTCTGCATCAAAATTAACATCCTCGCTGTTGAATGCAAGGTTAAAGCTGCTGTAAGACATACCGCCGTCGGAAAGGAGAGTAACATAATAGTTTTCTTCGGGAATACCGTTGGCAACAAGAAGCTTTAAATATAGGTATGCGTTTGCATCGTTAATGTAAAGATTGAATTTAGAATCGGGGTTAACGCTGTAAAGCTCTTGGATATAAGCGTTGGTAACCTCAACCATTCTTTCGTAATTCTCGTGTGTGAGAACCTCGCTTTTGTCAACCGTAGGCATGGGGAATACATTTTGAGGAAGCTTATCCCAATTCCAGCTGTCGGGTCTTGCAAGCCAAACAAAGGCAGGAATTTCGCCGTTATTTGTTATTTCATTCATGTTAAGAGTGAAATAAAGCTGAGGCATAGAGCCCGAAATAGGCGCAATAATATATTCCTTTGCAGAAAGGGAAGTCTGAGTAGAATAGGAGCTTGTCTTACCGTCCTTGGAGATAGCCTCAATAGCAACATCAATTTTACCGTAATCAGCATTAACAGTAACCTTGTCGCCAAGGCTTTCGCTGTCAAAATCGTTTACGGTAACCACATCGCCATGAGTAACCGTAACCTTCATAGAAGCAATTTCGGATTGGGTTTCCCAGGTAATATCAATTTTTTGTTGGTCATCCGATTGGACAATTGTGTAATTACAATCAAAGGTGGTCGGAGCAGTAGATTCATTAGAGGTTTGAACAACATGTTCATCTTTGCAGGCAGTTAAAAAAGCAGAAAACATAAAAATCCCCGCCAGCAAAATCGAAAGCTTTTTCATAATAAACAGTCCTTTCAATAGATAATTCTTTGTCAAAGATGTATCATTATACTACAAAATTATACTTTTTTCAACATTTGTTGAGAATTTCATGGTAACAACCAACAGTTGACAAACCGAAAAAAATATGCTATAATCGCAGCACACAGTGTGCTGAAGATTTTTATGGAGGTAAACATGGCAGAAATTACATTAATTTCCGATGAAATGTCCAAGGAGATAATAGATTGCGCTGAAGTTATTGCTGCCCGTCAGGGTGCAGACAAGGTTAATGTCCGCGTTATTTTACGCCAGCTGAATATTTCCAACCGTGTTTTCTATAACCGATTTCATAACATTAACGAGGTTTTGGCTCAGGTTTATAACCGAAAAATACTTCAGGTACGGGAAAGCATTATTTCAAAATTCGATCCTGAAGCAGATTTGTTCACACAGGTAATCGAGATTGCGACCAACACTCTTATTTTATCCTACGAAAGTAAAATGAACCTTAATCAATATGTTTTTGAATACGATTCTGTTTCCGACGGAAACTATGAATGGTGGAAAAACGAGATTAAAAAGCTTATTGAATACGGTATTGAAAAGGGATACCTGAAAAATGTAGATGCCGATGCCATAAGCTATGCTATTTGGTGCTTTATACGAGGCTATAATGCCGATGCTGTGGGAAGAAAGGTTCCCAAGGAAAAGGCTGTTGCCGATTTTAAATATAGCTTTGCCGTGCTTCTGGACGGCATGAGAAAATAATTAATTGGAGAAGTTAACATGAAAAAGGAATTACTTCACGAAAAACTCGAATTCGATAATATCCGTCATTTAATCGAATGGGCAGGAGGAGAGCATAGCGAAAAAATCGCCTATTCCTTCCGTAACAGCCCTATTGACAAGGAGGTTATCAAGGTAACCTTCCACCAATTCAGAAACGAGGTTCGCGCCTTGGCAAGCGAGCTTCTTTCTATGGGTTGCGGAGGCAAGCATTGCGCCGTTATCGGTAAATTCTCCTATGATTGGGCGTTAATGTATTTTGCGGTTCTTTCCATAGGCGGTGTTCTTGTTCCTCTTGATCGGGATTGGCATAAGGAGGACCTTGCCGAAACAGCCAAAAAGGCAAAGGTTGAATATCTTTTCTGTGATGAAGACCTTGCCGACAAGGCAAAGCTTATTGAAGAAAAGGTTAACCTTTCGGCTGAGCCTGTTTTCATGCTCGCAAAGGAAAATTCCCGTAATCTTAAATCACTTATTGTCACAGGCGGCATGAAATTCCAAAAAAGCCGCGACGATTATTACAATGCTCCCATTGACGATAACGCTTTGGCTTTGCTTGTTTTCACATCGGGAACAACAGGCAAGGGCAAGGGCGTTATGCTCACCCAAAG
>JAZSFY010000019.1:0-6361 GCA_045532415.1 Eubacteriales bacterium
CGGAAAGTCGCTCGGCGTTCCCGTTTATCAGCTTCTCGGTGGTAAAATGCGCGATTCTGTTCGTATCTATGTTAACGGCTGGTTCGCAGGCGCATCTACTCCCAAGGAATTTGGTCAGAAGGCAGCTGAGGCTGTAAAGCGCGGCGTTACCGCTATGAAGTGGGATCCCTTTGGAAAGAACTTCCTTGAAATCTCCAATAAGGATCTTAACACAGCTTGCGAATGTATCGACGAGGTTCGTAAGGCGGTTGGTCCCGAGGTAGAGCTTCTTATCGAAGGCCACGGCAGATTTGACGTTCAGACAGGTATTAAGATTGCTAAGGAAATCGAGCAGTTCAAGCCTAAATTCTTCGAAGAACCCACTCCTCCCGATGATATTCAGGCTCTTAAGAGAGTTCGCGATAAGTCCCCTGTTCCGATTTCTGCAGGCGAAAGACTTTATGGCTTGCGCTCCTTCAAGGAAATCTTCAACCTCAATGCTTGCGACTTTATCCAGCCCGACGTTTCTCACGCAGGCGGTATCATGGAATTGAAGAAGATTGCTGCTTTGGCAGAAGCTCACTATATTCCTTTTGCACCTCACAATCCCTCCGGCCCTGTTGCTAACGCTGCAACACTTCAGTTGGCTGCATGTACTCAGAACTTCTCCATTCTCGAAATCATGTACAGCGACGTTGTTTACCGTAAGGACGTTACCAACGAAAATCTCACCTATAAGGACGGTTATATTGATATTCCCGATAAGCCCGGTCTTGGTATCGAGCTTAACGAGGAAGAATGCTTGAAGTATCCTTATCAGGTTCACACCTTAAGACACTACACAGGTAAGCTTACCGATATTCGTCCTCCCGAAACAGCATTCTATTTCTAATTTCTGATTCATAAAAAATGAAAGGAGGGAGAGCATGGCGTTCACAAGAGAATTTCTCGAGGAATTAAAGCTTCGCAATAATATCGAGGAAGTTATCGGAAGAACTGTGACATTAAAGCGCGCAGGCGGTAATCTTGTTGGAAGATGCCCTTTCCATAGTGAACGCACTCCCTCCTTTACTGTCTTTCCTGCCACGTCAAGCTATTATTGCTTTGGCTGCGGTGCAGGAGGCGATGTTGTAACCTTTGTTATGCAATCCGAAAACCTTGAATATCGCGAGGCAATCGAATTTCTTGCCAAGCGCGCAGGTATTCCTGTTGAGGAGGTTTTTGATAACAAACGTCCCGAGGAACCCACAGTAAGACGCGACAGAATGCTGGAGATGAATAAAGAAGCGGCTAGATTCTTCTTTAAATCTCTCCTTTCTTCCGAGGGTGCTGTCGCTCGCGGATATCTGGAAAAGCGTCAGTTTAACCAAACTACCGTCAAGCGCTTTGGTATAGGCTATGCTCCTCAATCTCCTTACGGAAAGGCTCCCCTTTGCGACCATTTGATGTCAAAGGGCTTTACTCCTATGGAGATAAAGGCAGGCTTCCTCGGAGGCGAAAGCAAGAACGGCAGAATGTATGATATGTTCCGTCATCGCTTGATGTTTCCTGTTTTCGATGCCAACGGCGAGGTCGTGGCATTCAGCGGAAGACGATTGAATGAGGATGACGAACGAAAATATATCAACACATCGGATACTCCCGTGTTTAAGAAAAGCCGTATACTTTTCGGATTGAATATTGCGAAAAATAGCGAATCGGGCGCTTTCATATTGTGCGAAGGCTCTCCCGATGCAATTGCTCTTCATCAAGCAGGCTTTGATAATGCTATCGCCACCTTGGGTACTGCGATAACATCAGAGCATGCACGTATTATAGCAAGATATGTGAGAACGGTTTATCTTGCCTATGATATTGATAAAGCGGGAAGGAGAGCAACCTTAAAAGGCATTGACCTGTTAAATCAAGTCGGTGTTGACACAAAGATTATTAATTTGGGAACCGAAACAAAGGACCCTGACGAATATATTAAAAAATTCGGCGCCGAAGCCTTCCGCAAAAAGCTTTCGGGCTCGGCAGGTCAGGTTGAATATACCATTGATGAAATTATATCGAGATATGATGTTACGGTTTCCGAGGACAAGCTTCGTGCTGTAAATGAAATAGTTAAATATCTTGCCACCTTGGCATCCCGTCCCGAAAGGGAGGTTTATTCTGCCCGAACAGCAGAAAAATTGGGATTAACGGCGGAATCTGTCCGCACAGAGGTGGAGCGCCTGTTTAATAAGCAGGACAAAAAAGTACGCAAGGAAATTGCAAATAAGGCCTTGAAGGAGCAAAGCGGATTTGGCGGAAACGCCAATACGGATAAGCTTCGCTTTTCCTCCGAGGCGTCACATGAAGAAGCAATATTAGGGCTTCTTCTCATAAGAAGCGATTTCGGTCCCGAGGCGATGAAGCGCCTTGATGAATCGGATTTTGCGACAGCATTAAATAAGAAGATTTTTACTCTGTTCTGTGAAGAGTTTGCCGAGGGTAGGGAAATTGTCCTTTCAAAGGACGGAGTGCTTTCATCACGCGAAATAGGTGCATTGGAGAATTGCCGTGCATCTCGCTTGGAGCTGGGTGATATAACCCTTTCAGCGCTTAATTCCCATATCGATGCGTTAAAACAATTACGTGAACGTAGTGAATATGACAAAAAAATCGAAGCCGATCCGGCAAATGCTTTAAACGAGTATTTAGATAAATTAAAGAAGAAAAAGCCAAATAAACAGGAGGATAACAATGGATAAGGAATTATCTGCCTTTACTCCCGAACAAATAGAAGATGCAAAGGAACGCGGTAATATTAAAATTGCCGAAATCCTTACTGCTCTTGTTGATACCGACGTAAGCCTCGAAAAATTCGAAAAGGTTTGCGAGGCTATCGAACGTAACGGAATCGAAATCGCAACCGACCATTCGGGCGATGTTTTTGATATTTCCGAAGAAGACCTTGAAGGGGAAGAATTTGAAGAAACCAACGAGGATATGGATACAATCCTCACACAAGAGGGTGTTTCCATCGACGACCCTGTTAGAATGTATCTTAAGGAAATCGGAAAGGTTCCCCTGCTTTCCGCTGAAAAAGAGCTTGAATTAGCAAACAGAATGTCCCATGGTGACCTTAATGCAAAGCAGCAGCTTGTAGAAGCAAACCTTCGTCTTGTTGTAAGTATTGCTAAGAGATATGTTAATAGAGGTATGTTCTTCCTTGATTTGATTCAGGAAGGTAACCTCGGCTTGATGAAGGCTGCCGAAAAGTTCGACTACGGCAAGGGCTTTAAGTTCTCTACCTATGCTACATGGTGGATCCGCCAGGCTATTACAAGAGCAATAGCCGATCAGGCAAGAACAATCAGAATCCCTGTTCACATGGTAGAAACCATTAATAAGGTTCTCCGTGTTTCCCGTCAGCTTTTGCAGGAAAAGGGAAGAGATCCTCTTGACGAAGAAATTGCAAAGGCAATGGATATGCCTGTTGATAAGGTCAGAGATATTTTGAAGATCGCCCAAGAGCCTGTTTCTCTTGAAATGCCCATAGGCGAGGAGGAAGATTCTCACCTTGGCGACTTTATCGCAGATGATAATACACCTGCACCTGCCGATGCCGCATCCTATCAGATGCTTCGCGAGCATCTTTTAGAGGTTCTCCATACATTAACTCCCCGTGAAGAAGCAGTTTTGAAGCTTCGTTTCGGATTGGAGGATGGCAGACCCAGAACTCTTGAAGAAGTAGGTAAGGTCTTTGACATTACCCGTGAACGTATCCGTCAGATCGAAGCAAAGGCATTGCGTAAGCTTCGCCATCCCAGCCGTTCCAAGAAATTAAAGGACTATCTTGAATAATCAGCCAAAGAAAGGCATTAATATGAAAGAACAATTAGAGCTTATAAAAACAACAGCCGTTGCAGAAATAGAAGCGGCTGAAACCTCCTTGGAGGATATCAGAATTAAATATCTTGGTAAAAAAGGTCAGCTTACCGCAATTCTTCGTGGTATGGGCGCCCTTTCTGCCGAAGAACGTCCTGTAATCGGTGCTATTGCAAACGAGGTTAGAGGATGTATCGAAACCGCTTTGGAAAAACGCGGTGCCGAGCTTAAAAAGCTTGCTTTGGCAAGAAGCCTTGAGGCCGAAAAGCTCGATGTAACCTATGACGCGGTTGCTCCTACTGCAGGTCATGTTCATCCTATTACCGCTGCAATGAAGCGGATGACCGAAATCTTTATAGATATGGGCTTTACAGTAGTTGAAGGCCCCGAGGTTGAAACAGTAAAGAATAACTTTGACAACCTTAATGCTCCTGCCGATCACCCCTCCCGTGATTTTCAGGACACCTTCTATATTACAGAATCTACTCTTTTGCGTACCCAAACCTCTCCTGTTCAGCTTCGTGCAATGCAGGCGAACCCCAATCCCCCCATTCGTATAATTTCTCCCGGCAGAGTTTACAGAAGCGACGTTGCAGATGCTTCTCACTCTCCTATGTTCCATCAGTTGGAGGGCCTTGTTATTGACAAGGGAATAACCATGGGCGACTTGAAGGGTATTCTTTCTCAGTTCGCAAAGACAATGTTTGGTCCCGAAACAAAGACCAGATTCCGTCCCCACAATTTCCCCTTTACCGAGCCTTCTGCAGAGGTTGACGTTTCCTGCTTTGTTTGCGGCGGAAAGGGATGCCGTCTTTGTAAGGGCGAGGGCTGGATGGAAATTCTCGGCTCGGGTATGGTTCACCCTGAGGTTTTGCGTGCAGGCGGTATAGACCCTGATGTTTATACAGGCTTTGCTTTCGGTATGGGTGTTGAACGTGTTGCAATGGTTATGTCAGGTATAGACGATTTGCGCTTGATGTTCGATAACGATACACGCTTCCTCAAGCAATTCTAATTTTGAACGAAACTATCCAACGGAAGGAAAAATAAATGGACGTATCACTTAATTGGCTTAAAGATTATGTAAACATACCCGATGATATCAAAACCTTCTGCGATGCTATGACCATGACCGGTACAAAGGTTGAGGGCTATAATGTTGTAGGAAGCGATATCGAAAATGTTGTGGTTGGCAAAATTATGTCAACCGAACCTCATCCCGATTCCGACCACCTTATCATCTGTCAGGTGAATGTCGGAAAAGAGGAGAATCTTCAAATTGTAACAGGCGCTCAGAATATTAAGGCAGGGGATGTTGTTCCCGTTTGCCTCGACGGCGCAAAGCTCCCCGGCGGTAAAACTATCAAAAACGGCAAGCTTCGCGGTGTTGTATCTCAAGGTATGCTTTGCTCCTTGGGCGAGCTTGGCTTGTCTGTAAACGATTTCCCTTATGCTATTGAGGACGGTATTTTCGTGCTTCAAGAGGAATGCTCTCTCGGCGAAGATATCCGCGATGTTTGTAAGATTAATGACACCGTTGTTGAATTTGAATTGACCTTTAACCGTCCCGACTGCCTTTCCTATATAGGCATTGCAAGAGAAGCGGCTGCTACATTCGGCACAAAGGTTAATGTCCCTTCTCCTGTTGTTAAGGAAGTGTCCGGAGAAAAGGCTGAGGACTATATTAAGATTAATATTCTTAATAAAGAGCTTTGCCCTCGTTATACCGCAAGAGTTGTTAAGAATGTTAAAATCGGGCCTTCTCCTCTTTGGCTCCGTGCAAAGCTTCGTGCGGCAGGTGTCAGACCTATTAATAACATCGTTGATATAACCAACTATGTTATGTTGGAATATGGTCAGCCTATGCATGCTTTTGACTATGAATATATCAAGAGCCGTGAAATCAATGTGCGTAATGCAAATGTCGGCGAAGAAATCATTACACTTGACGGTGTAACAAGAAAGCTTTCTCCCGAAATGCTTGTAATTGCCGACGGCAGCCGTGCAGTTGCTCTCGCAGGCGTTATGGGCGGCGAAAACAGCGAAATTACCGATAACACAGTAACAGTTGTATTTGAAAGCGCGAACTTTGCACGTGAAAGCATTCGTAAGACCTCTAAGGCGGTTGGCTTGCGTACCGACAGCTCTGCTAAGTTTGAAAAGGGACTTCCTGCATATAACACTCTCCCTGCAGTTGACCGTGCGGCTGAGCTTGTTAATATGCTTGGATGCGGTGATGTTGTTGAAGGTGTTATTGATATAAATAACGCTGATATTAACGAACGCGTTGTAGCTTATGACCGTCAGAAGATTAATGCCCTTCTCGGTACAAATATTTCCGATGAAGAAATGGATAAGCTTCTTGCTTCTGTGGAATTGGTTTCCGACGGCAAGGGCGGACTTATCGTTCCTCCCTTCAGAAGCGATATTATCACAACCGCTGATATTGCAGAAGAGGTTGTACGTCTTTACGGTTTTGATAAAATCGAGGCTACAATGTTCAAAGGCGCGGCTGATTTGGGCGGCA
>JAZSFY010000217.1:0-2133 GCA_045532415.1 Eubacteriales bacterium
TCACAGAACGACATGGCTACGATCCGACTTTCTCTGATATTCCCGCAGACCTGGGGTTAGTGGTAGAAAATGGTGTTGTGCAAAAGAACGATAACGGTAAATTCAAAGAGGGTAGTACCGCGATTAATTCTTATTGGGTAACACCAAAGGATAAATTTAATCATCCTCAGTATCTAAAAACAACCAACAAGAGGGGCTGTACGGTTGAAGCAACCGGCAGAATTTCCGTATATGCCAAGACCGAGAAAAACGAGGGCTTCACCGAAGATACCTTCGTTGGTACCTATCCTGATGTAGCGGATGAGAATGCGGTTGTTGAGGATGCTTTTGTAAGCAGAATAAAACGTAAGAAATTTAAAGATATTCAGTTGAAGTTCGCCTCCGATAAACCGTTCAGATTGGAAACTGTAACACTTGAATGCTTTATCGGTGGATATATAAAGAGGTGAGAAAATGGCAAACGGAGTAAATTACGAGGATGAGAGACTTGCTCAGATTGAGAGGGACAAAAAGCTTGCTTTGGCAGAGTCCAACGGCACTATAGACAGGATGGTGGATGAAGCAGGTCAGTTCTATCAAGAGCAGATTGATGCTTCACAAAAGCTGGCTGATGAGCAGGTACGTTTGCAGAACGAGCAGACCGATTTTACTATCGAGAAAATTGAGCAGCAGAAGGAACAGCTGCACGATGATTACCTTCAGGAGAAATCGGATGCATACGTTGATTATAAAAAGCAGAGCGACGATTACGGCAGTAATGCGGAGCAGATGGCTGACAGTGGCCTTGCTCATTCGGGTTATAGTGAAAGCTCAAAGGTTGCCATGCACACGGACTATCAGCGCCGTGTGTCAGCGGGAAAGGCTTCCTACGACCAAGCAAAGCTGAATTATGATAACGGTATCAAAGAAGCGAAGCTGCAGAACAGCAGTGCTTTGGCTGAAATAAAGCTTCAGGTATATCAGATGCAGTTGGAGTTAGGCATAGAGGGTTTCAATTATAATAATTCACTTATTATGGAAAAGCTGAACCGTAAGGAGCAGCTTGACGATAAATACTATGCCCGTTTTCAGGATGCTGTTGCGCAGATTAATAATGAAAAAGCACTTGCCATTGAGCAGGAGCAGTTTGAAAAGTCTCTTGCATGGGAGCGCGAGCAGTATGACAGGTCGCTTGAGTTGCAGAAAGCACAGTTGGCAGAAGAACAACGACAGTTTGATGCACAGTACGGCAATACAGGTATTGATAACGCCGGTTTTGTTCTTAATAATCCGCAAAGTATCACAGGCAGCAACACACCCAGCAACACAACAAATAGTGCGAACAGCGAGACGACTATTCCTAAAGTGTCAAACTTTAAGGATGCCAAAGCATACCTGAAAAAGAATGGAAAAACAGATGCCGTCAAGGATTTGATGTCCTTAGCAGAGTGGAATCTTAAGAACCTGACAGGACAGTTACCCGCAAGTTTTAGGAACTACTCTTCTTATGAGGGTTATCTTCAAGCGTATGTAGAATGGGCGATATCGAACACTTAACAAGAGGTGATTATATGTCAATATCTTTTGAAGAATATACAAATCAGAAATTCAATAAAAAGAAGAAAAAAAACGAAAATTCTTTTGAAGAGTACACAAGGCAGAAATTCGGTGACGATATTGCCCCGATTCGCAAATCAAATATATCCGTACCCGTAAAAAGCACTACTCCAGCTGCAAAGAAGAGCATATCTGCTCCTACTTGGTTTCAAAAGAGCGAATACTTCAAAGATGGTACGTGGGATAAGGGAGATTTATTCAAAACCATTTTTGGTTCTGCAACGGATGTTGGTGAGAATGCAACCGCAGGCGCGATAGGTGGTGGTGAAAAAATCCTTGATGCTTTGGCAATGATAGGAAATGCTTTGTCCGGTTCGCAGTTGAGTCAAGCTGCTGAAAATGAGATGATTTTCAACACTTTGGCAGGCAAAAGCAATGAAAATACTTTGAAAAATTACACCGATTTTCAAAAACAGGCTACAAAAGGTACCGAAGAATTCGTAAAAAAAGATTTGTACAACGAGGAAGCTATTGCAAAGAAAATCATTTCTGAACCTGTTAAAACAGTGACGGGTATTGATGCAGAAACAGCCTCTG
>JAZSFY010000077.1:0-4426 GCA_045532415.1 Eubacteriales bacterium
CATAACTCTATGGTCAGGTTGAGAAATATGCTTGTATCCGTGGATTTGCAAAATACTTTCGTTTTCGGAAAAATAGTTCTTTACGTATGGATGATAGATAGATGCCTTTATACTGAGCTTTGAATAAAACTCTGTTATATCCTCCAAAACATTTCCTAAATCATCTATCTTTTCAGGATAGATACAAGCATGATTTCCATCATAGGAATCCTTGTTATCTTCCATGTAATACAAAACGCCGTATTCTTTTTTAACAAAAGAAGCAAAACGTTTCGGAAAATCAATTTCCTCTTGTTTTATATTTTCAATGGTTTGTGTATCAATAATCATTTTCCTTCTTCCAACAAATCTCTGAGGTTTTGAAGCTCTATACCGTTACCTTCGGGATTTTCGCTTTTTCCTATGTTTATAAGCTGTTCGCAGGGAAAATTCTTACATTGACCACAATGGTTTAAGCCTTGGTTAACTGCACAATCGTGTGTATCGCAAGTACCGCCCCAAACACATTTACCTTGCGGCGCAACAATTCTGCATCCCTCGCAAGTGTTTTCAAGCATAAAAGAACATTTAGCACAATCAATACCGCATACTGAAATATTTTTCATTTCAAATTCTCATTTCTATTAATTTGCTTTGGTTTTACTGTAATAAACAACACCAGAATATTTTCCGTCTTTGTTTAGACGTCGGTTTGCAATATAGCCATCCTTAGTGAACCCTGCTTTTTCCATTACTCGGAAAGACTGCACATTAAGCTCGTTGCAGGAGCATTCTACCAAGTAATAGCCGCGATTATTCAACAAATGTTCTGTCACAGCCTTCAAAGCCTCTGCAGCATAACCGTTGCCCCAATAGTTATATCTTACCGTGTATCCAACATTACAATAATTATGCTTTTTAACAACTGTATTTACATCTATATTACCGACAACTTCGCCTGATGATTTTAATTCCATAACCCACTTTTCATACTTATTTTCGTCAGCTTCGCTTATCCATTTTCTGATACATTCCAATTCTTCATCTTTTGTCAAATCAGGATATTTGATATATAGAGCCAGTCTTTCATCGGTTATGATTTCATAAATAGTATCAATATCACTCTCTTTGTATCGTCTTAAAATAAGTCTGTCAGTTTCAATTCTAGGGCTTAGCATTTGTTGTCACTTCCTCATATAATAAAATTTAGGATTTACCATTGCGCACATTGTAACATAATCAAGAAACAATTTCAACACAGACAGACTAACAATAATCAAATTCAACAAATGGTTAAATTGACATTTGAGGCTGATTATGTTAATATAGGAAAAATGACTTCTCGGAGAGAAAAAATGAGCATAATTGTTTGTGACGGAGTTTCACTTTCATACGGTATTGATGTAATTTTAGAAAAAATAGATTTTTCGGTAAACGCCGGCGACAAGGTCGGCGTTATTGGCGTTAACGGTGCAGGTAAGTCTACCCTATTTTCTATTATAAAGGGCAAGCTTGAAACAACAAAGGGCGACGTATACATATCATCGGGCGCAGAAATCGGTGTTCTTGAGCAGATAAATGATGCTCACCGCTTTGATTGCAGTATTTACGAAGCGGCGGTTTCAGCTTTTTCCAAATTAATCGAAATGGAAAAGCAGCTTAATGATTTAAGAGCAAGAATGGAAAATGGCGACGAAACTGTAATAAAAGCTTTTGTTGACACAAATGACAGGTTTAACACATTAGGCGGAAACGAATTTAGAAGCAAAACAAGGTCGATGCTTTTGAAATTCGGCTTTTCCGAGGATGAGCACAACAAAAGCGCAGATTCCCTCAGTGGCGGACAAAAAACAAAGCTTTTACTTGTTAAGCTATTGCTTTCCGACCCTGATATTATGCTTCTTGACGAGCCTACAAACCACTTGGACACAGCCGCCTGCGAATGGCTTGAAAGCTATATTATTTCTTCAAAAAAGACCTTTTTGATTATATCTCACGACAGATATTTTCTAGATAAAACAACTAACAAAACCTTAGAAATATCCCATGGTGTTTCGGAAATGTACGATGGTAATTATACAACCTTCCGTGAAAAGAAAAAAGCTTTGGATGAGGCAAAGCTTAAGCATTACAATCTTCAGCAAAAGGAGATTGCAAGGCTCGAGGCTTTTATTGAAAACCAAAAGAAATGGAACCGCGAAAAGAATATTATCGCCGCAGAAAGCAGACAGAAAACCATTGACAAAATGGTTAAGCTGGAAAAGCCCAAGGAAAAGGAAAAAGGAATAAGCTTTTCGATTGCTCATTCGGGTGCAACAAGCAACGATGTTCTTTCGGTGCGTTCGCTTTCAATGTCCTATCCCAACAAGGAGCTTTTCGACAATCTTTCCTTCGAGGTAAAAAAGGGAGAAAGACTTTTTATAATCGGTGCCAACGGGTGCGGAAAATCTACATTAATAAAAATACTTACGGGACGGGAAACCGCAAAGGGCGGTATTTTCGAGCTTGGTTATAACCAAACTATTGGATATTTCGACCAGGAGCAACAGCTTCTCGACCAAAGCAGTACGGTTATTGACGAGCTTTGGAGTGTTTATTCCGACAAAACCAACACAGAAATACGCTCTATGCTTGCAAGATTCGGATTCAGAGGCGATGATGTATTCAAAAGTGTTGCTGTTTTAAGCGGTGGCGAGAGAGCAAGATTATCTATTGCAAAAATGGTCGCCTGCGGTGTAAGCCTTTTGATTCTTGACGAGCCTACAAACCATCTTGATATCGATTCAAGAGAAATGCTTGAAAGTGCTTTGCATGATTACGACGGAACCATTATAACCGTTTCTCATGACAGATATTTTATTAAAAGTCTTGCTACGGCTATACTTGAAATAGACAAGGACGGATTTGACAGCGGTTATTGCTGGAAAAAATGCGATTATGATTATTACATTGAAAAAAGAGTAAAGAAGGAAAAAGCATCTGCAAAGCAGGAAGCAGGTGCAGGCAAAGCTGATTTTCAGGAAGCGAAGCAAAAAAAGAACCAATACCGTTCAGCAAAAGTCAAATACGAAAAAACAGAAGCAGAAATTGCAAAATTAGAGTCGGAGCTTTTTGAAATAAAGGAAAAGCAAAATGATGTGAATGTTATTGCAGATTATGTTGCTTTAAACGAACTTTATGAAGCTGAAAAGTCCCACGAAGCAAAAATCGACGAGCTTTATGCGGAGCTTGAGCGTTTGGAGGATATCATATCTTCATACAATGAATAATTTTTCG
Organism: Eubacteriales bacterium; assembly: GCA_045532415.1. Lineage (GTDB taxonomy): Bacteria > Bacillota > Clostridia > Oscillospirales > CAG-382 > Coliplasma. The sequence continues at coordinate 3,256 of JAZSFY010000077.1, forward strand.
TTTGCTTCTATATAATTTACAAAGTAAATTTGTAGGAGAGCGATTATATGTTCGTTTACACAATGAAAGCTTCAGGTGTGAAGTTTTTTGCAGTTATTGCCCTTTCGGTAGCTTTACTTGCTACGGCTATCGGTATACTTCCTTCTGTAAGTGCGGCTTCGGACGTTGCAAATGTTAATATCGATTTTAAAAACGTTTCCACTAATGAAGAAATGGTTAGCTTTTTGTCGCAATTTGGCTATGAAGCCGACCAAATGCCCGTTGAAACCTTAGAAATCGAGATTCCTGAGGAATTTAACAGCGTTTTGGAGAGATATAACGAGATTCAGAGGGCGCAGGGGCTTAATTTAAAGAGATACATGGGCAAGGATGCAACAGCCTATGTGTTCAAAATAACTAATTATGAATACGAAGGCGAGGTTTTTGCCACCCTTTTTATCCGTAATGGAAGGGTTATAGCAGGCGATATTTGCTCGAAAGATGGCGAAGGCTTTGTTCACGGATTCGAAAAACCGTGATTATGTGCAAAATATATAAAGACGGAGTTAAAATTTTGGGTAATTAATCACTTACATTTATCCGATTTTTTTGGTATTATTGTTGTGATAGAAATGAGGCATTACCCTCAAATGGAGGTAACAAATGGCAAGCGTATTATTTAAACACATGTACAAAAGATTCCCCGGCGGCGTTACCGCTGTATCCGATTTCACTCTCGACATTAAGGATAAGGAATTTATTATCTTCGTTGGTCCTTCCGGTTGTGGTAAAACTACTACACTTAGAATGATCGCAGGTCTTGAAGAAAACACAGAAGGCGAACTTTTCATTGACAACAAGAGAGTTAACGACGTTGCTCCTAAGGACAGAGATATTGCGATGGTTTTCCAGAACTACGCTCTTTATCCTCACATGTCTGTATTTGACAACATGGCATTCGGTCTTAAACTCCGTAAGGTAAGAAAAGAAGAACACAAACGCCGCGTTGAAGAAGCTGCAAGAATTCTTGACATCACTCACCTTCTCGACAGAAAGCCCAAGGCTCTCTCCGGCGGTCAGAAACAGCGTGTTGCTCTCGGCCGTGCTATCGTTCGTGAACCTAAGGTATTCCTTCTCGACGAACCTCTTTCCAACCTTGACGCTAAGCTCCGTGCTACCATGAGAACCGAGC
>JAZSFY010000274.1:0-2147 GCA_045532415.1 Eubacteriales bacterium
TTTATGTTTATAAATAAAACAAGCAAAGGATTAAATAATATTTGCGGATATAATATCGCAATTTTACGCAAAGAATTAAAAATATCTCAAAGAGAGCTTGCAGATAGAATGCAATTGCTGGGAATAGATATTGATAAAAACGCCATTCAACGTATAGAATGTGGAAAACGATTTGTCACAGATATTGAAATAGTTGCATTTGCCAAGCTTTTTAAGGTTTCTTTTGACAAATTATTAGAATGTTAAAAATCAAAACCCAATATTAAAATACAAGGCTATATGCAGGTCGCATATAGCCTTATATTGTTATTTATATCTTTATTAACTTTTAAATATCCAAATAGTTTGTAAACTGCATAGGTAATCTATCGCCGTAAAAGTGAGAAATATCCGAAAGGCAGAGAACCTTGGGGGCGGTATATCCGTCGGAATGGTTCGGAAAATTGATTATGGTAACGCCAGAATGGTTTATATCAAAGGTAGACCAGAACAAAATGGGGTTGATTCCCAAAAGGTTTGCAAGCCATGTGGTTCCGAAGCCGTAATGGCAGAAAACCGCAACTCTTTCTTCGGTATGGTTGAGAATCTTATATTTCATGCCCTCGCGCTTATATCCCAAGGATTCGAAAAATTCGTCGGATGCCTTTGTGATTCTTTCCCAGCCCTCTTTTCCCTTAGTTTGATTAAAGGGGAACGCCTCATACCATTTGTCACCCAAGGCGATATTTTCCTCGGTTTTGTAACGGGTTGGGTTGATGCCAAAGCTCCATGTCCAGATATTATTTCTATCGGGGTCATGGAATCCGAAATCGTTGGAAGCATGAACCTCGCTTGTCCAATCGAGAATTTCGGGCTTGATACCAAGCAATTCACAGGCAGGCTGAGCCGTCATTTGAGCTCTTATCATAGGAGAGCAATAGATTTTATCAAGACCGTGAACGCTTAGACGTCTACCCAATGCCTCGGCTTGGCGTTTGCCCTTTTCGGTTAATGAATCGGGGTCGTAAATAGGGTCGGCATGGCGGATAACATAAAGAAGCATAGCATTACCTCATTTCGATTCAACAATATAGAAATATGACGACGTAGGCGAATTGATTATTCTAAATTTTACACAGCAATATTTCTTTCTGTCCAGCTTTTCGAGCATTTCGTTTATAAGCTTGCCCTCGATTTCACCTTCCTCATGACCGGGATAAACGGCAATAAGCAAAATACCGTCTGGCGCAAGGATAGAAATAGCGTCGGAAACGGCTTTTAAGGTTGTTTCCCTTTTAGTTGTAACCGATTTATCACCGCCGGGGAGGTAGCCCAAATTAAACATTCCTGCCTTAATGGGCTTGTCTATATAATTTTTAAGGTTATGGTGGGAATCGTTAATAAGCTGATAATTTTCGGGAGCGTTATTTTCCTTCAGCCTTTTTTCGGTGCTTATTAATGCATCGGGCTGAATATCGAAGGCATAAACTCTTCCCTTTTCTCCAACAGTTCTCGAAAGAAAAAGAGTATCATAGCCGTTGCCCATTGTAAAATCGGCGGCAACGTCACCTTCCTTTAAATGCTTTAATATAAAGCTTTTTTCGGTTTCCAATATGTCAAGCATAAAATATACCCCATTATTCAAACAAGGGAGGTCAAAGACCTCCCTATAATTTTATGTTCAATTAGCGAAGAACAACCTTTTCCTTGGTTTTGCCGCTCTTATAGATAGCGCAAATCATTTCCATTGTTTCATAAGCGCTTTCAACGGGGATAAATTCTTCCTCGCCGGAAATCAAGCACTCATAGAAGTTGTTAATCTGCTTGCAATGGTTAACGCCCCAATAGGACTTAACATTGCCGTAGCCGAATTCTTCGTTAGGACGTTCTGCCTCAAAGGTTCTGCCGTCGTTCATAAGAATCAATGCTCTGTCAGCTTCGAGCTTTGCAACACCGTTTTCGCAGAACAATTCAACATAAACGTCTGCGTCATAGCCGTAATAGTTGATAGCATGGAAGTTAGCGAGAACGCCGTTTTCAAAAGCGATTACGCCTTCAGCGGTATCTTCAACGTCGATTTTAGCGTGTCCTCTGTTAGCGATAGTAGCATCAACGTAAGAAACGGGAGAGTTGATAAGGTAACGCATAAGGTCGAGAGTGTGGATAGC
>JAZSFY010000046.1:0-1612 GCA_045532415.1 Eubacteriales bacterium
CGCCTAAACGATAAAACAAAATACGGTTGAGAGCAAGCTCAACTTTTGTAATAGCTTCATTTGTTGTAGATTCATCTACAATTGTGTAAAGGGTATATATGGGTGCTTCTGTCCCTACGATAGGTACAGCTTGATTACACGCAGTTAAAAGAGGTGTAATCATCAGTAGAGACAAAAGAATGCATAAGATGCCTTTTTTCATTAGGCGTTCCTCCTATAAATCCATTATTTATATATGTATGTATTATACATCTTAAAGGCGATTATGTCAAGGTCAATAGCCGAAATTTAGACAATTTGGTTTAAAATAATATTGTATTTTTTAAATTGTGTTGGTGCATCTTGAAAAACATGGAAAAAAGGGATATAATCGTCGGGAGGTGATAAGCTTGACAGGCAGAAAAATGCGAAAAACTCTTTTGTCCTCTATCCCGTTGGAAACCGAAAGACTTATAATCAGATATATAGAAATTGACGATGCTTATGATATGTTTGAATATGCTTCGATTCCCGAGGTGACAGAATACCTTTTATGGGACCCTCATGTAAATCTTGAAGCAACCGAGGGGTATATCGAATATCTTCAAAAGCGATACAAAAAGGGGCTTTATGCCGATTGGGCTTTGGAATTAAAGGAAAACCAAAAGATGATCGGCACCTGCGGATATGCCATGATAAACAGCCGTGAAAAGAAATGTGAAATAGGATATGTTTTATCTCCTGAATACCGCAGGCAGGGGTATATGACCGAGGCAGTTAAGGCTATTTTAGATTTGACCTTTCTAAAATTACAGCTTGAGTCTGCATCATTACGAATAATAAGCGATAACATAGATTCGATCAATTTGGCAAAGCGAATGGGCTTTACCTTTGATTACGAATCCGAAATAGAAATTAAGGATGTTATCCGTAATGTATCACATTATGTATTAACAAAGGACCAGTACATAAAATTAACAGCGAAATAAAAAATGAAGCAGTCTGATTAGACTGCTTCGTTTTTTGTGAAGTTAATAAGGCGCTTATATAGCTCTGGTAACCTTACCGCTTCTAAGGCAGCGGGAGCAAACATTAACGTGCTTTACGGTACCGTTGAGATTAGCCTTGACTCTTCTGATGTTGGGCTTCCAACTTCTGTTAGTCTTTCTGTGGGAGTGGGAAACATTGCAACCGAATGTTACACCCTTTCCGCAAACTGAACACTTTGCCATCTATTCCACCTCCAAAAGATTTTGCGTAAAAATTCGAACACCTTAATATATAACACTTTTTCCGTTTTGTCAAGTCTTTTTTTGATTTTTCGTCAAACAAATCCGATTAAATGCTGTTTGCAAGCTTGGTTATGTCACCTGCACCCATAATTAAAAGCAAATCTCCGTTTTTAAGCTCGCTTTTCAGGTAATCCTTGATTTGGTCAAAGGTTTCAAAATATAACGCACCATCAATTCTTTGCGCCAACAATTCGGAGGACACCTCGGTTCCGCAAGCCTCTCTTGCCGCATAAAGAGGGCAGAGAATAAGCCTGTCGGTATCATCAAATGCAGTTGTAAATTCCTCAAAAAGGTCTTTTAATCGGGAATAATTGTGAGGCTGGAATACTGTGATAACTCTT
>JAZSFY010000139.1:0-6171 GCA_045532415.1 Eubacteriales bacterium
GCATTTAAAAATGATGAAAATATCAACACCAATGTCATTGACCTTGACGAGGACGGCGTGGCTGACTATTATGAGGGTATAGCGGTAATAGACCTCGGCGCGGTATACGATATCGAAAAGATTATTGTTAACCATGCGGGCAGAAATTTGGACGGCGTTGGCTTTATTTGGGGTATATTTGCTTCTTATTCTACGGATGGTGTGAATTGGGTCGATGACCCTGTGTATGCCAACCAAGATGATGCTATCAATGACAGAACAGGCTTGCAGGGTAATGTCGTGGCTCACTCTTATGATACCTTTGCTACCACGCACACTCCCGAGGAAAATTATACTGCGCGATATGTAAAGGTTAATATGTCGTATATGGAAGGAGGCTGGGCTCTTGTTTCCGAGATTACGGTTTACGGTACGCCTGCGATTACCGGTTTTACGATTACCGACGTTGACACGGAAACGCCTTTTGTGGGTACTGCTGACCAGCTTTCTTACGCATTTCCCTCTGAAAATACTTCTGATGTTATAGCGTGGCATTCTGACAATGAGGAAATAGCGATTGTTGATGAAAATGGCTTGGTAAGCTTCCTTTCTACAGGTGCAGTTACAATTACTGCCACAACAGACAGCGGTTTGACCGATTCTGTAACCTTTACTGTTGGAGAATATTTTATAGCAGGTGATGCAAATAATGACGGCAAGCTGGCTGCCGCTGATTATCTTGTTATGAAGCGAATTGTATTCAGCTTGATGTCTTTGGAGGACCTTGTTGCTCCCGAAACAGCCCTTGACCGTTGCGATATAAGCGGCGACGGCAAGGTGACCGCCACCGACTATCTTAAATTAAAGCGCGCTATTTTTACAGCATGATTTTAAAAGACACATTCTTGGGATATATCCAAAAATGTGTCTTTTTTCTTTATAATTATGGATGCTTTTACTTTGAAAATGTAGTATTTCTATTGACTAAATGTTAAAATAGTGTTAAAATGTTAACAGAATGAAGTGGTAAAATGGCACTTTGAAATAAAATACGGAGGGAATTATGAAAAACATGAAAAGATTGGTTGCATTGCTTATCGTCGTTGTTATGATGGTTTCGATGCTGCCCTTGTCTGCTTTTGCTTCTTTGGCTGATTCAATCAGCGTCGAAGAAAGCTTGGATTTTAGCGAAGAAGTATCCGAGGAAGAAGTATCCGAGGAAGAAGTATCCGAGGAAGAAATATCCGAGGAAGAAATATCCGAGGAAGAAATATCCGAGGAGGAGGTATCAGAGGAAGTTTCTGAGGACGAAGGACCTTCATTGGATGACTTGAATAATATTCATATTAGTGAACCTTCTATTTATGGTACATGGATAGGTAAGGTTGAGACATATTTTGTATCGATTGAAGAGTGGCTCGGTTATGTCGAATCAGTAACATGGGAATCCAGCGATGAAAGCATTGCATATATAACCGATAGCGGTTATATAAATACTGCGGATGTTCATTTTATAGCTGCAGGGGAGGTTACAATTACTGCAACCATAGTAATAGACGGAACCACTATAACTCCCTCTCGTACCATTTATGTATACGATCCTAATATAGTTTCGAGCTTTTTCTTTTGTTGTCTTGACGGTGTTCCCCATGTTGAAGGCGGTACCGATTATTTCTGGGTCGATTATTATCCCAACAATGCAACATACGAATCTATAACCTGGGAAATCAGTGACGAAAGCATTGCTTCTATAAATCCCCGAGGAATTGGATGCGATGTATATTTCCTATCTGACGGTGAAGTTACAATCACGGCAACTGTATATTCGGGCGGGAATGTGGTTACCGAGTCGAAAACAATTACAATCGAACCGGCGCCTATTTATCCCGAAGAGATTTACATTGAAAGCATAAGCGATCTTTATGCAGGGGATTGTTATTGGTTTGGATGTGACGTTTATCCTTCGGATGCCGTTTATGATTACTATTATTGGTCATCAAGCGATGAATCTGTTGCAACAATCACCGATGACGGTTATGTGGAATGCTATTCTGAGGGTTGGGTTACATTTACCGTAACCGTAGTATTTGGTAATGAATATATAAGCAATTCTGTTGAATGCTGGGTTAATGGTTATGGCGAGCCTTCCGAGGAACCTTCTGAGCCTGAAGGACCTTCTGAGCCCGAGATTTCCGAAGAGCCCGAGATTTCCGAAGAACCCGAGGTTTCGGAAGACGTTTCGGAAGACGTTTCTGTTGAACCTATTTATCCCGAATCTGTTTACCTTTATTTTATGGAAGATTGCTATGCAGGGTATTGCGATTGGGCAAGCTTTGAGGTTTACCCTTGGGATGCCGAATTTGACTATTTGATTTGGGAATCCAGCGACGAAAGCGTTGCCACAGTTGACGAAAGCGGTTATGTAGAATGTCTTTCCGAGGGTTGGTTTACACTTTCGGTAACAGTTGTTTGCGGTGACTATACTATAACCGAATATATAGAGCGTTATGTATATAGCGATAGCGCATCCGAAGAGCCTTCCGAGCCCGAGGAGCCTTCTGAGGAACCTATACCCACCGAAGAACCTTCCGAAGATATTTCCGAGGAACCTTCGGAACCCGAGGTTTCTGAAGATTCCGAATATGTAGGCGGAATGTTTGTGATTGGCGTCGAGTGGCTTGCCGTAGGATGCGAAGGCGAATTCTCCTTTGGCTTTGAGTCAAGCCCTTCCGAGATGGTTTATGAATCTATTGTTTGGGAATCCAGCGATGAATCTATTGCCACAGTAGATGAAAACGGTTGCGTAAGGGGTATTTCCCAAGGCGAGGTTATGATTACCGTAACGGTAGTTTATAATGGCGAAGCTTATAGCGACTATGCATACTGTAATATTTACAATGCTTATGTTGAGTACATTAATATTGGTCCGGTTACAGATGAAAACTATGTAGGTCATACCTTCCGGTTTGACTATGAGGTTTATCCCAGCTATGCGGTTTATGAATCGGTTACATGGGAATCCGACAATGAAGATGTAGCAACCGTTGACGAAAACGGATTGGTTACATTTGTGGGAGAGGGCTTTGCCGGGATTACCTTAACAATAATTTCCAACGGCGAGGTCTATACATCCAGCAACGGATTCAATGTTTACACTCCTATCCCCGTTGAAAGCATTGAAATTCACGGTATTGATAGCGAAATCCCTTATGTAGACAGCTATGATTATATATATCTGGAATTATATCCCTATGACTCCTGCTTTGATACTGTTATATGGGAATCCAGCAATGAAGAAATTGCTTATGTTGACTATAACGGAAGCAGTCATACATACAGCAGCTGTGATGTTAATTTTGTAGGCGTAGGCGAGGTTACGATTACTGTAACATTAACCTCGGGTGAAAATACCTTTACCGATTCTGTTACATTTAATGTAATTGATCGTCCTGCATTGGAAAGCATTGAGATTGCAGAGATCGAAAGCCTTACTGTATATGAGAAAAGCGCCGATTGGTTAACTCTAAGTTTTTATCCCGAAGCTGCTTCCTATGATTCTGTTGAATGGGAATTGAGCGATGAGAGAATTGCTTATTTTTCGTTAAATGAACCGGTTGACTCAAAACCTGCTACATCCGGTAATATGAATTTCTACAATATCGGCGAGGTTACGCTTACCGTTACCGTAAAGGACGGGGAAAACGTATTTACCGATTATGTTACATTTACTATTGTGGAACGTCCTGCAATGGAAGGAATTGCCCTTGATGACGTTGAGTTGAATTCTGCATATATCGGCAATTCTGATTATATCTCTGTAAAAGCTGTTCCCGACGAGGCACTTTTGTATTATGATTCTGTTGTATGGGAATCCAGCGACGAAACCATTGCATATATCGAAGGATACGGATCCTCATGCAATGTATATTTTGAATCCGTAGGCGAGGTTACAATCACTGTTACCGTAACATCGGGTGAAGAAGTTTACACCGATTCTGTTACCTACAATGTTACCGAATATCCTATGGTAGAATCGATTGATATGGCTGTGCCCGATGAGCTCTTTGTAGGCGATAGTTATAACTTCGGATGTGAAATTTATCCTTGGGATGCAGGCTATGAATCTATTACCTGGACATCAAGCAACGAAGCCGTTGCAACAGTTGACCAAGAAGGCTATGTAACAGCTCTTTCCGAGGGTGATGTTATAATTACTGTTACCGTAATATCCTGCGGACGAGAATTTTCACGCTCTGCTTATTATTACGTTCAGGGTAATTATATTTATGATTTCTGGTTTAATGAAATCAAGGCGTATAATTACGTAGGCGAAACATTTAAGCTTGATATTGAATGTGATCCTTGGAACGGCAGCTATGAATCCCTCGTATGGGAATCCGACAATGAAAATGTGGCAACTGTTGACCAAACCGGTTTGGTTACATTTGTTGGAGAGGGCTTTGTAAGAATTACTGCAACAATGGTTTCAGGCGGAAACACTATATCTAATTCTACCGGCATTGATGTTTACGAGCTTGTTCCTGTTGAATCTGTTTATATCTATGATATCGAAAATGTATATGTAGGCGATTACTATAGCTTGGGCTATGGAATCGAACCCCATTATGCATATCATGATACTGTTACATGGGAATCCGGCAATGAGGAAATCGCGGTTATCGATGAATATAGCAACGTAAGCTTCCTTTCTGCCGGCGAGGTTACAATCACCTTGATAATTATTTCCTGCGGAGAGGTGTTCACCGATTCTGTTACAGTTAATGTAATGGAGCGTCCTGCAATGGAAGCTGTTGAGATTTATGAGATCGACAGCGAAACAGTTTATATTGGCGAGTATGATTATTTGTATGCAAGCTTCCTTCCCGAAGGAGCGTTGCCCGATTCTGTTGTTTGGGAATTAAGCAACGAGGATGTTTCGCATATCTATTCCGGAGATGACTGGTGTGATATTTATTTCGACGCATTAGGTGAGGTTACTCTTACTGTAACCGCAACATTCGGCGAAAATACATTCACCGATTCTGTTACATTTAATGTAATTGAACGTCCTGCATTGGAATCTGTTGAAATTACCGAAGTTAATACCGAAACACCTTATGTAGGCGATTATGATAGTATCTATTTGAACCTCCTTCCCGAAGAAGCGTTGTATGATTCTGTTATTTGGGAATCAAGCAACGAGGAAATTGCATATATCGGTTTTGGCGATAGCTGGTGCGATATTTATTTCGCAACAGCAGGCGAGGTTACAATTACTGTAACAGTAGTTTCGGGCGAAAATACGTTTACCGATTCGGTTACTTATGTTGTATCTCAAAGACCTTACGTAGAAAGCGTTAATATTTACGATATTGGCATCGCATCACCTTATGCCGGCGATTACAACAATATTTGGGCAGAGGTTCTTCCCGAAGATTATGCTTATGATTCTGTAACATGGACATCAAGCAACGAGGAAATAGCGTATATTAATTACAACAACAGTTATTATTATTGCGAGGTTTATTTCCAATCTGCAGGCGAGGTTACAATTACTTTGACCGTAGCAATCGGCGACGAGGTGTTGACCGATTCGGTTACATATAATGTAGGCGAACGTCCTGCTGCAGAGCGTATTGAAATTGCTCAGAAGTATAATACCTATTTTGTAGGTGATTGTAGTTGGTTTGACTGCTGGTTCTATCCCGAAGGAGCTTATGAAGGAATCACATGGTCTTCAAGTGATGAAGCTGTTGCAGTAATAACCGAAGGCAGCAGAATTGAATTTGTCGGCGTAGGTACCGTAACAATTACCGTAACAAGCGAAAGCGGATTGACCGATACCGCAACCTTTGAAATCACCGAACGTTCTGCATTGGAATCTGTTGAAATTACCGAAGTTGATACCGAAACACCTTATGTAGGCAATAATGATTATATCCATTTGAACTTCCTTCCCCAAGGAGCGTTGTACGATTCTGTTATTTGGGAATCAAGCAACGAGGAAATTGCATATATCGATTTTGGAGATAGCTGGTGCGATATTTATTTCGCAACAGCAGGCGAGGTTACAATTACTGTAACTGTAACATTGGGTGAAAATAACTTCACCGATTCGGTTACATATAATGTAAGCGAGCGCCCTGCTGCAGAACGTATTGAAATTTCCCAGAAGTATAATACCTATTATGT
>JAZSFY010000032.1:0-2927 GCA_045532415.1 Eubacteriales bacterium
CATTCAGATAATGGCAATAATGGAGCATCCCTATTACGGCTCATTCGGTTATCAGGTTTCCAACTTCTTTGCGGTAAGCTCCCGCTTTGGCTATGCAAGGGATTTAAAGGAATTAATAAACACAGCACACAAAAAGGGCATAACCGTTCTTTTGGACGTTGTTCACTCCCATGCTGTTAAAAATGCCGGTGACGGCCTTAATTATTTCGACGGCACCGAATATCAATATTTCCATGAGGGCCCCAAGGGCTATCACATGGCTTGGGACACCAAGCTTTTCAATTACGGCAAAAACGAGGTTTTGCATTTCCTTCTTTCCAATATTAAATATTGGATGGATGTTTACCATTTCGACGGATTCCGCTTTGACGGCGTTACCTCTATGCTTTATCACGACCACGGCTTGGGAAGCGCATTCACAAACTACGATATGTATTTTTCTATGAATACCGATGTTGAGGCGATTACATATCTTTGCTTGGCAAACGAGCTTATTCACGAAATCAATCCCAAGGCTATTACAATCGCCGAGGATATGTCGGGTATGCCGGGTATGTGTATTCCTGTTAAAGACGGCGGTATCGGATTTGACTATCGTCTTTCTATGGGCATCCCCGACCTTTGGATAAAGTTCATTAAGGAATACAAGGACGAGGATTGGGATATGTTTAAGCTTTGGTATGAGCTTACCTCCAAGCGTCCTCAGGAAAAGAGCATCGGTTATTGCGAATCTCATGACCAGGCATTGGTCGGCGACAAGACTATTATTTTCCGTCTTTGTGATTCCGAAATGTATTGGAGCATGAGCAAGGACAGAGAAAGCGCAATAATCGACCGCGGTATTGCATTGCACAAGATGATTAGATTGATAACCTCCTCTGTCGTTGGCGAAGGATATCTTAATTTCATGGGTAATGAATTTGGACATCCCGAATGGATAGATTTCCCCAGAGAAGGCAACGGCTGGAGCTATCACTATTGCAGACGTCAATGGGGTCTTGTTGACAAGGGATATTTAAGATATGAATATCTCAATAATTTCGACAAGGCGATGATAAAGCTTTTAAGAGGCGAACGCCTTATGTCCAAAAAGGCTCAAAGCCAATGGATAGACCAAGGGGACAAGGTTCTCATTTATACCAAGAAGAAAATCGCCTTTACCTTTAACTTTAACCCCGATAAATCCTTTGAAAACTATTTCGTTCCCGTTGAAGAAGAAGGCTTCTATCGTGTTGTTCTTTCCTCTGACGACAGCCAATTCGGCGGATTTGAGCGTGTGGACAAGGTTTATCTCTACAAGGCGCAAAGAACAGCTGACGGAAGATTGGGCTTCTTTACCTATCTCCCCTCCAGAACTGCGATTGTTTATAAAAAGCAATAATTACATAACAAAAATTCCGCAGACTCAAGAGCCTGCGGAATTTTTTATTTATTATTACATTTGAGTAACGGTATCCTCGTCAAGAAGCTCACAGCCATGCGCTGTTAACGCGGCGATAGCCTTTTCGTTATCGAGAACGCGCATTACAAGGAAAGCGCGGTTGGAATCTCTTGCAACGTAGGCATACATATATTCAACGCCAACATCCTTATCGGCAACGGCTGTTAATGTTTCTGCAAATCCGCCAGGTCTGTCGGGAATACCAACGGCAATAACATTGGTCAAGGAAACGGTCAAGCCTGCTTCCTTCAAAGCCTTTTCAGCCTCATCAGGTCTGTCTACAACCAAACGAAGAATACCGAAATCGGTTGTGTCGGCAATAGAAAGGGCGCGTATATCGATTCCCTTTTCTGCTATGATAGAGGTGATTTCGGCAAGTCTGCCCGATTTGTTTTCGACGAAAACAGAAAGCTGCTTAATATACATATCTTTTCCTCTTTCTAAATAGTTATTTAACAGAAATTATTTCAAATCATAGCCCAAATTAAAGGCTTTTTCGTTTACTTCAATAGTTTTTGCAGGAACTGTCGCACGGATCGCTTCAAGACATTGCTCCTTGCCGAATCCCAAGGATTTAGCGGCAATACCCAAAAGAACTATGTTAACAGCCTTTGCGCTTCCTGCCTGCTCGGCAAGAGAAAGAGCATCGGCAGAAATCACCTGAACACCTGCATCAGAAATTCTTCCGAGAACGTTTTCGGGATATTCGGCGTTACCCATAATAACAGGCATAGGGTCGATTTGAGCAGTATTGGAAATTATAACACCGCCCTTTTTCAAATAAGGAAGCCAACGTGCGCTCTCCAATGCCTCAAAGGAAATCATAATATCAGCCTCGCCCAAGTCGATAAGAGGAGAATAAACCTTTTCGCCTGCGCGCACATAGGTTACAACGCTACCGCCTCTTTGGCTCATACCGTGAACCTCGCTGACCTTAACATCCATGCCAGAATCTATGAAAATTTTACCCATAAGCTTGCTGGCAAGGAGAGTACCCTGACCGCCTACGCCAACTATTAAAATATTAATATTATTCATCAGTTACCCCTCCTTAATTATTTCCGATTGCGCCCAAGCGGCAGCTTTCAACACAAACACCGCAGCCCAAGCATTGATTCTGGTCGATAACAGCCTTCATCTTGCCATTTTCCTGCTTCTTTTGAGAAATAGCAGGACATCCAACCTTCAAGCACATTTTACATCCTACACATTTATCGGAATCAACCTTCAAGGGAGCGGGATGCTTTACATTCTTAAGCAAAGCACAGGGACGTCTTGAAATAACCAAGGAAGGCTCCTCTGCCTCCAATTCAGCCATAACAGCCTCTCTTGTGCCCTTAATATCAAAGGGATCTACCACAACAACTCTGTTGATGCCGATAGATTTTGCCAAAGCCTCGAGATTAACTGCGGTTGTAGGATCGCCCTTGATAGTTTTGCCGTTCAAGGGGTTGTTTTGGTGACCTGTCATACCTGTGATAGAGTT
>JAZSFY010000301.1:0-2137 GCA_045532415.1 Eubacteriales bacterium
ACCGCTTGGCCTCCGACTTTGCGGATGATCATGTCGCCGGTATCAAGTCCCACGTCCATATACATTATTGTAACGCCGCCGACCTTGTCGCCGCTCATTATAGCACGGTTAATAGGTGCCGCACCTCTCCATTTAGGTAAAAGGGAAGCGTGGACATTAACACATCCTAATTTAGGAATATCCAATATCTCCTTGGAAAGTATTCTGCCGTATGCTGTTACAATAAATAAATCAGCATCGGTGTCTTTCAAGGCTTTTATAATTTCCTCGTCCTTAAGGCTTGCAGGAGAAATAACCTCCAAGCCCTTTTCGAGAGCATATTTTTTAACATCAGAGGGTGTAAGGTTATAACCTCTGCCCTTAGGTCTGTCGGGCTGAGTAACAACCAAAACGATTTCCTGCTCTGCCTCGCACAACGCCTCAAGAGAAGCAACGGCAAATTCAGGAGTTCCCATGAAAACTATTTTCATTCTGCTTCCTCAACCTCGTCGGGGCCGAAGGTTTCTTCGGCTTTGTCTATATAAAGAATACCGTCCAAATGGTCAAGCTCGTGGCAGAAGCATCTTGCCATCAAGCCTTCGCCTTCAACCTCATAAACCTTTCCGTGTCTGTCGGTAGCGCGAACCTTAACAATATTAGGTCTGATAACTCTGCCGTATGTGTCGGGAACCGAAAGACAAGCCTCGATATCATCCTGCTTGCCGCTTGTTTTGATGATTTCGGGATTAATCATTTCATATTTCTTGTCGCCGATTTCAACGATAACAATTCTTCTCAAAACACCAACCTGAGGAGCCGCCAAGCCAACGCCCTGCGCCTTTTCCAAGGTGTCGTGCATATCGTCAAGTAATCTTAAAATTCTGGGAGTGATCTCGTCAACTCTTCTGCATTTTTTACGAAGAGTTTCGTCACCTTCCTTAAGAATATTTAATATAGCCATAATTGTCCTCCTAAATAATGCTGGGATTAGCATCAAGGTCAAGCTTAACACCCTTAGGCATAGCAGCCAACCCTTCGGCAAGGGCTGATGACAAAAATTCTCTTGCCTTTGCATTATCCTTATATTTTATTATTATCCTTTGACGGTATTTACCCATGATTTTGTAAATTCCGCTTTTAAAAGGACCGAATTTTACAATTTTAACGTCACGATAACCCTTTTCGTAAAGAGAAAGCAAAATAGAGTTAAAGCGTACAATGTATTTTTCACATTCCTTTTCGTCCTGTGATGAAATTCCAAACACCGCCATTGAACAAAAGGGAGGGAATACAACCGCTTTTCGCAAGCTGATTTCGCTTTTATAGAATTTTTCATAATCTTGTGTTGCCGCCAAAAGCAAAGTTTCATGCTCGGGATTAAAGGTTTGCAAAACCGCCTTGCCTTCTCCTCCCGCTCTGCCTGCACGGCCCACAAGCTGGGTTATCAACGAGAATGTTCGCTCTCCGGCGCGAAAATCGTCCATATAAAGAGAGCTGTCAATAGAAGTAGCACCTGCAAGAACCACGTTAGGAAAATCCAATCCCTTTGAAATCATTTGTGTTCCAATAAGTATATCGGTTTTTCCGCTTGAAAATTCCTCGATAAGCTTATCATGTGAGAATTTTCCTCCGGTCGTGTCGGAATCCATTCGGGTTATCTTAAGGTCGGGGAAATCATGCTCAAGCTCATCCTGAAGCTTTTGCGTGCCAAACCCCGAATAACCAATTCTTTTGCCTCCGCAGGCAATACAATTTTCGGGCAATGCTGTCGTATATCCGCAATAATGACAACTCATTCTGCGAGTACCGCGCATCAATCCCTCGTATGCATGATGTGTTAGAGAAACCGAGCAATTGGGGCAGGTGAAAACATAACCGCATTCTCGGCAGGATATGTGAGAATTATAACCACGTCGATTAACAAAAAGCAAAGCCTGCTTTCCGCTTTCGCAGGTTTTCTTCAATTCCTTTGAGAGCCTGCTTCCGATAAGCTTGTCTGTTCCGAGAACCGACATATCATCACGGAGATCCTCAATTACAACCTGTGGAAGCTTTGCTCCGCCAAATCTGTTTTCAAGCTTGAATAGGGAATAAAATCCCTTTTCTGCTTTATAAAAGCTTTCAATAGAGGGAGTAGCTGACGCAAGAAGCATTAACG
>JAZSFY010000015.1:0-7083 GCA_045532415.1 Eubacteriales bacterium
AGATACCATTGCATAAACGCCCATGCGCCAAATGCTGCAGCAGGATCATCGCTTACAGAATTCATCATCATAATTGCAGATACTGCACCGATAGTAACATTATTGATTTCCTGAGTAAGTTCATCAGCAGTACCGGGAAGAGGTGTAAATTCCCAAAGACCGTTGATTTCAGGAGCGAATACGATAAGTGTATTATAAGATGTATAGTCTGCGATTGCCAAGGGCATTTCACCGGAACGGAAACGGTTAGCAAAGTCGTATACTGTGGGGAAACTATACATTGTGAAGAATTGACATACATCCTTGAATGTAGCAAGCGCAATATCGGAGTCAAGGTTGATGGTCATACCGTCTGTCTTAGGTGTGATATTGCCTTCGTCATCAAGATATGTCCAACCCTTCTTTGCAATCTCTGCATCAACCTCTGCAAGCTGCTCATCAGAGATATTGCTATAATCACCTTCGTAATAATATCTACGGAAGAGTTCCATATAGTAATCGTAATTACCCTGATCATACAAAGGCTCATCCTGCTGATACATCATAACGATGGATCCGCCTGTACCCTGAGGGAAGCCGATTTCCAACGCGTTGGACTGCAAGGAATAGATAATATCGTAGAAGTCATCCCATGTATTAGGAATTTCAATACCCAATTCAACAAAGATATCCTTACGATAGAACATCATGGAGAAGGACATTGTTGCAGGCAAAGCATAGGTTTCGCCATACAGTGTCAAAGGAAGGATAGCCTGATCAGCGAACCAACCTGTTTCCTTATCGGTAATTTCATCAAAGCTCTTTACAGTACCATTCTGAATAAGCTTGCTGAATTCGGGATACTTAGCCTCGTCATTCCACATGGAAGATTCAAGGTTAGTAAAGTCGTAACCGATAGTTGTATCGCCTGTCTTAGTGTTAAGAGAAAGAACAGCGGAACGAATAGCATAGTTAACAGGGTCGCCCTGAGCTGCACCCATGTAAACGTCGGGACCCGTACCGGAAAGTGTAGCAGGAAGCAATGTGCCGCCGGCAACGAGCTTGATGTTCACTTTAACACCGGGATGGTTAGGAGCAAACTTATCGTCAACCAAGGTTCTCAAAATCTGAGCCTGGTCACGAGAAGTAGCAGTCCAAACTTCAACTTCAACAGCAGAAGCGTTGTCGCCCTGTGTTGTTGCGCCAAGGTTGTTATAGTCGCTAAAGAACGACTGGTAGAACTTCTGGATTTCATACCACAAACCGCCCCAGAAACCGGGTTCAGCCTGAGGAGCTTCTGATTGAACAGCCTGTACGCTGATATAGTCAATATCAAGAGGCTGGTTCTGAGTATCAGAAAGCCAAGAACCGAGAGAAGCACTATAGTCCTTGAGAGTGGACATGTTAGCTGCGATTTCGTCAGGAAGAGTACCCATACGTTCGCAGATAAGAGCAACACGGTCGAGAGTTGTAGAATGTTCACCCTTTTCACCTACAAGCTCGGTAAGAAGGTTGGACACATAGTAAAGCTGTTCAGATTCATGCTTCAATCCGTTAAGAACGTCGGGGATAAGCTTGTCAAAGCCATAGTCACGATGTTCGTCAGCGTCAGGACCGGTGATCATAAGTATTTTTCTATAGTAACCGTTTATGGCAGAAAGGGAGTTTTCAACGGTACTAAGTACTTCAGACATATCACCAAGCACAACCTCGAATCTAATGGTGTTTTCGCCTTCCTTAAGATAGAACTTAAAGTCGGTAGTACCATTGTTCAAGGGCTTGGTTTGCCAATCTGCAGAATAATTGAATCTCAAATTACCGGCTTCTGCAAAGGGCAATTCACCATTGATATAAATTTTTCTGGAAACATATATACCGGAATAGTAGTTCTGCTGACTTCTGGGAATAATAGAATAGAAGCCTTCCTGAGGAACGTTAATCTTCCATTCGATCCATTGTCCAACATACTGCCACTTATCACCACCGATTTCATTAAGACGGATAAGCGCAGCATCCTGAGGTTCAGAATAGCTGGAAGATCTGTCGTTCAAAGCATAGATGGTATTACCGGAAGTATAAATAGGATACTCAGCCTGAATCTTGTAGCTTTCAGCACCAGTATAGTCAACTACGCCCTTGTCGGTATAATTCTGAACATACTGTTCATAGGAAACAGTTTTTTCAGCAGCAACAAGCTTGATGCTCTTAATAGCTATAGGCTCTCTAATAGATTGGAAGCTGATAGTGTGTGTGCCTGCAGAAAAATAGAAAGACAAAGGATCGCTGTAATAACCTGTAGAGTCATAAACGAATTTGTCAAGCCATGTTTCAACAAGAACCTTATCGGGCTTCAATTCATTCTTATTGGTATCCTTGAAGAAAAGACGATCGCTGTCAACGCCAAGATTTGCTTGGTTGGTAACGAACTGCTTAAATTCGTCGCTGTCAGAGAACAAGTAGTCCTTAGTAATGCCGTCTTCCTTATAAATGTAATTACCGTTTTCATCGGCACGGGAATAAGCATCTGCCCAGATCTTGTCAAATTCAACAGAACGCGCTTCCTTATAAGGAACCATGCCGTCGATAAGAACATATCTTTCAGCAGCAGAGGATTTAGCAATAAGATTGTCGCCGTAATTAAAGTCGCCTGTATAATATTCGACCTTGATGTTGTATCTAACATCCTTGTCAAATTTTACAGTCCAGGTAACGGTACTGTTATCACCACAGATAAGAACAGCGCCGTCGCTGCCACCGAGACCATCGGTAACAACCTTAATTGCGCCGGAAGACCAAATTCTTTCTTCATCTTCCTTGCTCAATTCGCCCTCGGGCTTAATGTCATAGTTGGTGATGTCAATCTCCAGCTCTTCGCCCATTGGGACATTGCCATAAATGCCCATGTACTCGTCATAAGTGGTAGCAGTAAGAACGCTTTCCACGTCTTCCAACGAAGTACGGTAAATGGACTCGTTGCCGTTGAAGTAATCACCCACAGCCGAAGCACTAATCCCGCCGAAGCTCGTCATCAAGATCGAGAACAGCAGCAGATAAATGCAAAAACTTTTGGTTTTTCTCCTGTTTCCAGTCATTTCGTTTCCTCCTGAGAGAATGCTTAATGATAGCTAGACACAACTAGCTACAATATTTATATAAGAATAATAGCACAATGATAACTTTTTGTCAAGTATGCATATAAAACCACAACCAAAATAATGCAATTTTAACACATGGTTTGTGAATGATTACAACTTTGCCACAAGAAAACATCCCATTATTTTGTCACTTTTATGCACCGTACATTTCAAAAGCTACGCATCGGCTACAATTCATTTTTTAGAGATAATCGACCGCCGAAGTTTAAATAATAGCTAAATTTGCATTGGAAACAAAGCAAATTCTTCATAAAACTCTTTGAATTATTTGTTTTAAAAAACAAAATTTCATATTAAAAATTTAACATTTTGTATCAATTTACATCCTTAAAATGCGTCATTTTTCACCAAAAACCGACTTGTGCATTAATAACAATTTCTAAAATAAAATTTCTGCATTTTGCACAATGACACAAAACCGATGTTCTTTTCGAATTCTATACATTTCAATTAAGGCAATTTAACGGTTACAATATATCCGTCAGTGCCGTCGCCCGAAACTTCATATTTGTAGGAAGAATCAACCGGAACATTCACATAGGTTGTATCCGCCTTTTCGTTTTTGGGAACATAATAAACAACATATTTAGAGCCTTTATCGTTATTCGCTCCGCTTTCAAATTCCAAAACCTGCTTGGACTTTATTTCGTCTATATACTCCTCTAAGGAAAGATTATGGAAGCTCATATACCAGCTGTGCGCAACACCAACATAACGATAGATAGACGGATCGGCATCAAAACCCGTATACGCCTCTTTACCTAAGGGATAACGTTCGATCAACCCATATTCATAGCTTCTATCTCTTAAAAAGCTGTATTCAGTATCAGAAAAGCTATAGGAACCTGTAAAGATTGTCAATTCAAAGGACAATCCGGTTGATAATTCTATTTCAGGCTTAGAAGTATCAACACCCTCAGGCGAAATGTAACCATTTAAAATTCCCACACCATTTTCAGGAACTTCACCATAAAAATCAAGAATAAGCTTATCTATATTAACAATTGCATCTTTATACGCAATCAAGCTATAATCACGCAAGCCGTATTTATCAGACGAGCGAACCGCAGCAACATTTGACAAAGCATCTTTGTCAATAGCGGTAATGTTATTCTTGTTTTTCAGCAAAGCCAAATTACCTTTATATATCTTGTCATTGGTAAAGGCACAATTACTCATTTTAATACTGCTGTAATATTTATATTTCTGCTCGGGCTCGGATACCTCCACAGAAACGTTCTCACTTACTTCATAGCTCACTTCGGACGATTCTGTAGAAACAGTCGAAGTCACTTCTACATTTTCATTACCGAACTTCCCCAACGCTACAATATACGACGCAAGCACAATTACCGATATAAATGTAGTTAATAGCACCGCAGAGGACGATTGTTTATTTTTAATGTTACCCATACAATTCTCCAATACTTATAATTATCTGTCACAAATATTTATTATAACATTTTTTCACAAAATGTAAATAGATATTTAAAGTTTTGACATATTTCGGACAAATGCAATATTTTACATTAATTTTAATTATTTTAAATGTTTGTTATTGAAAAAAATACAATTGTGTGTTATCATATAATGAAATGTATTGAAACATCGACCGAGGTTAATGGAAAATGTCAATCAACACTATTTATTCCGCGGCTATAAGAGGCATTGACGGTCAAATTGTCACAGTTGAAGCCACAAGTGTTCCAAGCTCAAACCCAAGATTTGATATCATCGGTCTTCCCGATGCAGCTATAAGGGAATCTCAAGGCAGAGTTCGTTCTGCTGCACGTGCGTGTAATCTTCCTATCAAAAAAGGAATTCTTACTGTTAATTTAGCGCCTGCAGATATTAGAAAAGAAGGTACGGTATACGACCTCCCTATTCTCCTTTCTCTTTTAGATATGCCCAGCTTTGAAAGAATTGATTTTTCAGAGTGCTGTTTTTTAGGAGAGTTATCTCTTTCCGGCGAGCTGCGTCCTATTAACGGTGTTCTTCCTATGGCTACTGCGGCAAGAGACGCAGGCTTTAAATATATTTTCGTTCCTGCCGATAATGCGGCAGAAGCATCTGCAGCAGGAGGAATAACAGTTTATCCTGTTAAAAATGCCGTTCAAGTAGTTAATCATTTTACCACAAGATGTCAAATTATCCCAACACATTTTGATCAATCTCAATTTTTCGCTGTAACAGGCGACACGCTTTTGGATTTTTCAGATGTAAAGGGTCAGGATTCTGCCAAGAAAGCATTAGAAATAGCCGCGGCAGGCGAGCATAATATATTGTTGATCGGGCCTCCCGGCACAGGCAAAAGCATGCTTGCATCTCGCGTGCCCTATATTCTTCCTCCAATAACATTAGAAGAATCCATCGAAACCTCAAAGATATATTCAATCGCTGGGCTAACCTCTGAGCTCACACCGCTTTTAACTCATCGTCCATTCAGAGCGCCTCACCATTCTCTTTCTCCTGCGGCGTTAATAGGCGGTGGCACAAATCCCAAGCCGGGAGAGATTTCCCTGGCTAACAACGGGGTTCTGTTTCTTGATGAATTTCCCGAATTTGATAAGCACAGCTGTGAGGTTCTACGACAACCTATCGAGGAACGCAATGTAACAATCGCAAGAGTTAACGCTACTGTTAATTTCCCCTGCTCATTTATGATGATATGCGCCATGAACCCCTGCAAATGCGGATTTTATGGTCATCCTACCAAGCCCTGCACCTGCACACCACAATCCAGAAAAAATTATTTATCTATGATTTCCGGACCTATTTTGGACCGCATAGATATTCAGGTAGAAGTAAGCGCTCTTGATTTTTCGGAAT
The DNA here is from genome assembly GCA_045532415.1 of Eubacteriales bacterium. Classification (GTDB taxonomy): domain Bacteria; phylum Bacillota; class Clostridia; order Oscillospirales; family CAG-382; genus Coliplasma. Next base: position 5,964 of record JAZSFY010000015.1, read on the forward strand.
TGGACACGGCTGTTGCCGCTGAGCCAAGCGAAAAAATCAGAGAAAGAGTTTGCCGTGCAAGAGCATTTGCCATGAGCCGTTTTGATGGCGAAACTACTTCAAACGGCGCACCATTGACATGTAATGCCCGTATGCAACCCAAACACGTCAGAAAATATTGCGTTTTTGACGAAGGCGGCCGAAAGGTTTTACAATTAGCATACGAAAGGCTTGGTCTATCCGGCAGAGGATATGACAGGATTTTAAAGGTAGCACGCACTGTAGCAGATTTCGATGAAAGCGAATTGATCAAAAGGGATCATATCGCATTGGCTGTTCAATTACGCAGCCTCGACAGAAAGTATTTTAATTACTGATTTAGCACCACAGTTTACATAATTTTCCCAATATTCACCATGCGATTGTGGAAAACTCGGTGGAATTGTGGAAAGTTTCTTTAAAATCCAAGTGTTATTAGCAAAAAATTTTCCACAACAGAGCATAAATCGGTGGAAAAGTTGACAATAAATCATTTTACAATAATCTTTACACGAAAAGAGCGTTATCATGGATTATCAAGGCAATTATTTTCCCGAAGAGCATGACGAGCGAGAATCGAAGATATATCGTACAGTAAAAGGCATCTTCAAATGGACCATGTACGGAATATCCTTCTTGATTTATGCTATAATTATTTATACACTTATAGCAAATCGCGACAGCAAAATCATCGAGGAAAATCATTTTCACAAGGTTTACGAAATCGAAAACACCGAGTCATTAGAGCTATATCGAATAAACACTAGAATCTTTATGAACGATGATGGTTCTCTTCAGCTTCATAGCATAGACTATTCTGACGAATATAATGCAATTGAAATCGGTGTAAAATTCAATTCAAAGAAGCTTACAGAGGGCGACAGAGGCGATTGTCTTGAATATGTACTTTATGACAGCGAAGGAAATATTTATCCCGTTGCATATAAAATCAACGATGGTCAAGGGCGATACGGATTCGCAAGAATAATTTTTAAAGATGTTAATTTTGACCTCGACTCAAACGATTTGAGATATCCCGATGCTGTTCCTAATCCTCGAACCGAAACCGAATATAAATTTGACGTTATCAGAAAATCCGATC
>JAZSFY010000123.1:0-1897 GCA_045532415.1 Eubacteriales bacterium
TACGGTATTGAGTGATAATTTCTTCAAATGCTCCGTCATCTCCATTTAAATAACGTCGATAAAGCTCAGCTCCATATTCGTTATTCATATTTGTTTCTCCGTGTACATCGGTTTCATAGGCTTATACGAATCTGAAACCAAAAACACTCACATATTAAAGAAAAAAACTATAAAAGGCTGTAATAAACAGCCTTTTGTTTAAGATTTACAGCAATTAACAACCTCATCGCAGGTAACAGCATAGGGAAAAAGACCTCTTGCCATTCTGTTTGCTGCAGTTGTGTAGAAATTATTTTCCGAAAAGAACTTCTGGGGAATTTCAGCCGCAAGAATCTCTCCGTCAAAGAATAGGGCGCATCTGTCGGAATTGACCGCCGCAAATTCAACGTCATGGGTAACAATAATAATTGTAATCCCGTCATTTTTTAATTGCATGAGAATTTCGCGTAATTTCTTTTTTGAAAATGCATCAAAGCCTTTTGTAGGCTCATCAAGTAAAAGTATTTTCGGCTTGGTCAAAAGTAATTTTGCCAAAGCGCATTTCTGTTGCTCGCCTCCGCTTAAATCAAAGGGATGCTTTTCCGCCAAATGACTTATTTCGAGCTTTTGTAAAACCGAATTAATACTGTCCTTCCATTGATTTTTGGGAACATCCGATACTTCCAATATACTTTCCATGTCCTCAAAAACCGTATCCTTCAGGAATACATTCTGTGGATTTTGGGGAAGAAATGCAAGGTTATTTTTATATAGATTTTTGCCGTATTCCTTAATTGCTTTTCCGTTAATGAAAATTTTGCCTGTATATGGCTTTTCCAATCCCGAAATAATCTTCAATGCAGTTGATTTTCCTGTTCCGTTGCCTCCAAGAATAGAGAAAATCTCACCCTCATAAACCGTCATTTCAATGTCTTTTAATATGTCCTCGCCATCCTTTGAATATCTGAACCAAACATTTTTAAGGCGCACAGCTTCATTTTTGCTGTGGACATATTCCTTTATTGAAATTGAATTATTTCCGCGGAAATGCTTTTCAAGGAAATCTCGCCCTTCCTTAACTGTAAGAGGGCATTGGTCATGGATTTTTAGACTGTTAAATATCCTTGTTGCACTTGGCAGACCGTCAATCATTTTGTGATTCTCGGGGAGAAGCCTGCCTATATTTTTGGGAGTATCGAAAAATGCTATTCCTCCGTTTTCCATAACCAAAACCTTGTCGGCAATAGGGAAAACCTCCTCCAACCTATGCTCAACCAAAATAATAGTCAAGCCAAGCTCTCGGTTCAGCTTTTGTAATGTGGCAATAAAATCCGATGCGGCAATAGGGTCAAGCTGGCTTGTAGGCTCGACAAGAATAAGAAGCTTGGGTTGCATAACCATAATCGAAGCAAGATTTAATAATTGCTTTTGACCTCCCGAAAGGTCGTCGGTTTTGCTTCTGTACCAATCCTGAATCCCAAAATAGCTTGCCATTTCGCCAACCCTTCTGCGGATAATGGATGTAGGCACACCCATATTCTCCAATCCAAAGGATAATTCGTGCCAAACCTTGTCTGTAACAATTTGTGCATCGGGGTTCTGCAAAACATATCCGATTTCCGATGCGCTTTCCCGTTCTGTAAGGTCTTTTAGGTCTTTGCCGTTATATATAATTTTTCCTTGTTGCTCTCCAAATGGGGCAAGCTCTTTTTTCAATAGCTTCAAAAGAGTGGTTTTGCCACAGCCCGATTCACCGCAGACAACAATAAATTCACCCGAATTGACGGTTAAATCAATGCTTGATATTGCCTCAACATCCGAGGTCGGATATTTAAAGGAAAGCCCTTCTATTTTTAAAATTTCCATAAGTGCACGTCTTTCAAAATTTATATTAATAGAATAATACTGTATTCAATTT
>JAZSFY010000090.1:0-15295 GCA_045532415.1 Eubacteriales bacterium
ATGTAAGATTTTAGAAAAAAGTAACCCCGAAAGCTCGATACTTTCGGGGTTATTTCTATTTCTTTTCAAGCATATCCATGGCTTTAAGCGATATTTCCTCGGCGGTTTCAAAGTCAACTGCCTCGGCAATCAAGCGGAATCTGCCTGATGCGCTGGGGTAAACATTAACTCTGCCTTCGCCAAATTCTATCGAGGGACATCTGCCGCCACTTTCCTCTCTCAGCCTTGCGATAACCGAATACATTTTGCTTCGGTCGGCATAAATAGCTCTGACTGTAACCGAGAATGGCGGCAAAGCTTCTGCAAGCTGAGCAAGGGTTTTGCCCTGCTTTTCGGCAATAGACGAAATAGTTAAGGCAAGAAGGATGCCGTCGCGGTGAAGTCTGTGGCTTTGCGCCTCCTTGCGCTCCCTTGATTCGCTGTCGTCATAGAATTTAACATTAACAGAATGACGTTTCAATATTTGTTCAACGGTGTTTGGTGTATCGCTGGGCAGAAAAATTTCCTTTTCCTCTCCCTCAATACAGCAAATCATCAATAATTGCCAATAGGAAAGCTCACGTCCGTCGGGCAAAATTGCAATAACCTTTTCGCCATCGGCAGAAAGCATAAATTCCGATAATGCATCATCATTGGATATTCCCAATTCCTCTGCACATTCGCGCAAGAGCTTTGATTCCATGTTATTTGCAATTTTCATTTTCTTGGGGATTGATACGGTGTTTCTGAGATAGTCAAGATATTTTTTAATTAAAACACCGTGAGGCAAAAGATAAACGCTTCCCGTAAGCTTGGTAATCAAGGGCTCCTTTGAGGAAAGCTTTCTCATTTCCTCTCTTGAAAATTCCATACCGTCGGGTGTAAAAAGCCTAATAAGGGTTTTTCCGCCCGAATGATAAACAAAGGCGGTTTTGCTTTGAAATTCCATTGCGGCAAATGAAGCGATAGAGGAATTTCCTCCTGCAATAACCGTACATCCGCTTCCTGCCTCTGCGGCACCACAGGCTAATTCGCAGGATTGCTGAAGCGTTCTTCCGCCGCCTTGAGCAAAGGCGATAACCTTTCCTTCACCGCCCAAAAGCCTTCCCAGACGTACATAAAACCCATCGTCGCTGTCGTCGGCGATAATATAATCGTCATCTATCATAAGCTTTTGCTTTTTCTTGGGGAAGCATTGAACAAAGGAATCTCCGAATACTGTATCTCCCGATTTGATTATAGTACCGGGAGCAAGCGCGCTTCCGTCCCTTAATTCTGCACCGGGGCCTATAACACATCCATGGGGAACCATACAGCTGTTTCCGATAACTGCGCCTTCGCCGATTACACAGCCTCGGAGAGTGCTGTTGCCGATAGTGCAATTATCGAGAATTACAGAATATTCGATTCTTGCATCGGGATGAATCGATGCCTGCCTGCCGATGCAGTTTTCTCCCTTTGAATACCACATATTACATCGGTGGTATTCTCCCAATGAGCCTATGTCAAACCAATGACCTTGTGGACGTATTCCTGCAATAGTCATGCCCTTGCTCAGCATAGCAGGGAAAAGGTCCCTTGAAAAATCAAAAAACTGATTATCGGGTATCATGCTCAGGGCATTTCTTGAAAGAAAATAAATTCCCGTGTTTACAAGGTCGGATAATGTGTCACGGGGCGAGGGCTTCTCCCGAAGCTCGGTCACCCTTCCCTGAAATACCGAAACCGAGCCGTATTCACCCATGTCGTCCGACGAGGTGAGAATAATACCGCCGTCACATCCGCTTTCTAAAAATTCTTTTTTTGCCTGAGCAAGGTCAAAATCACAAACAGCATCTCCCGAAAGAATAAGCAAACAATCCTCTACTCTGTCCTTCAGCCTTCCGACAGCCCCTGCACTGCCTAATGGTGTGTTTTCTCGGAAGTATTCCACACTTCCTTGAGAAAATTGTGTTTTTTCCAATGCCTCGGCAAGGTACATTGTTGTAACCGCCGTTGTGTTAAAGCCATGCTTTCTCAAAAGCTTTAGATTTCTCACAAACGCGCTTTCGTTTACGATTGGAAGCAAGGGCTTGGGTATTGTGTCGGTAAGTGGAGAAAGCCGTTTGCCAAAGCCTCCTGCAAGAATAACCGAATCAAATCTTTTTTCAAATTCGCTCATGTTAAACACCGTCCTCTTTTTTGATTATTATGGACGGGTAGATGAAAAATATACCTTTATTAAGTTGACAAAGGGGAATAATTCGGGTATTATAGTAATGTTATGAATGAGAAAATTTTAACAAAATCTGATTTGATATATTTAAATGAAAATGTTAATATAGATAAGGGCTGCGTTGTTGCGGTCGGAAGCTTTGACGGAGTTCATTTAGGCCATCAAAAAATGCTTTCGGCTTTAAAGCAGGAAGCGGAACGCAAGGGGCTTCCCGCAGCGGTGTTCACCTTTGATTGCTTTGACAATCCTAAGGCGACCAAGCTTCTTGCTTTGCCTAAGAAAAAGCAGGAGCTTTTGAAAGAAAACGGCGTTGATATAATGCTGTCTGCCCCGTTTTCTGCCCTTAAGTCTATGGAGGCTGAAAATTTTGTCAATGATATCCTTGTAGGTATCATGAACGGAAAAACCGTTGTCTGCGGTTATGATTTTCGCTTCGGCTCCCAAAGAAAGGGAGATTTCAAGCTTATTAACAGCCTTGGGCTTGAAACAATAATGCCTTCGGTTTATATTGATGAGGATATGCCCGTAAGCTCTACATTGGTAAGGGCTTTGGTTTCCTCGGGAAGCATAAAAAAAGCAAATAAGCTTTTGGGAAGGGCTTTTTCCTTTGCAGGCGAAATCATTCATGGTGCCAAGCTTGGCAGGAAATTGGGCTTTCCTACAGCAAATCAGCTTTATCCCGAAAATCTGGTTGAATTGCCATTTGGCGTTTATGCTGTTGAATGTAAGCTTGATAATAAACGTTATTTCGGCGTTGCAAATGTGGGCATAAAGCCTACCGTATCCTCGGAAAATATTCCCCTTTGCGAAACCTATATTTTCGATTATTCCGGCGATTGCTACGGGAAAAATATGGAAATAGGATTTTTGGATTTTATTCGCCCTGAAGTGCGCTTTTCTTCTGTTGACCGGTTGAGGGTTCAGATTGAAAAGGATAAGCTTTCGGCGCTGTCTTATATAAAAAAGGAGTATGATATATGAAATTTAAAAATCGGCTTGCGTTTTTCCTTGCCGTTTTGATAACTCTTTCCTCCTGCCTTGGACTATATGTGTCCGCTGAGGAAAATGCTCCCTCGATTCCTACGAATCCGGGTATAACCTCTGGCAATGCTATTGTTGCATACAGCCTTGATGACAGTCAGGTTCTTTATTATAACCGCTTGAATCAGGAGGTTAGCCCCGCGGTTGCCACAAAGCTTGTTAACGCAATGGTTGTTATGGACCTTTTGAAGGAGCGCGGATTAAATTACAGCGACGTTATCGTTACCGTAACTGCCGTGGCTGTTGAAAACTCGGGTAATGTTTACGATTTGAGAGTTCCTATAATGGGCTTTGAGGCAGGGGATACCTGTTCTGTAAAGGATATGCTTTCGTCTATGCTTGTTGCAGGAGCAAACGATGCGGCTGCCGCTCTGGCTTGTCATTTCGGAGAAGCATTTCTTGGTGGTGATATGACCTCGTTTGTTGAAAAAATGAACGAGAAATGCCAATCTATCGGTCTTGAAAAAACACATTTTGTTAACGCCACAGGTATTTATTCTCCCGAGCAGAAAACAACTCCTTACGAAACCGCATTGATTGCCGCTGCCTTTTACGGATATAACGAGCTTGTAACACTCAGCGATGTAGAATATTTCCGCTATAAGGACAGAGTTACCATTAGAAATGAAAGCTGCTTGAAAAACGGTCACAGCTATAGCGGATATACAAATAAAAATGCAATAAGCTTGATTGCAGGTCATTTGGATGTTAACGGTAATTATTGCCTTATCGCCGCAAGCCAAAAGGAAGGCAGAACATACATTTTTGTCGTAATGTGTGCCACAGGCTTAAAGGAGGAGGTTGTAGGCGAGGTTCGTACCTATCATTACGGAGCAGGAAATGCTTACGTGGATATGAACCTTCTTATCGACTGGACAAGAGATGCGTTTTCTCTTGTTACTCTTGCCACAAAAAACACCATAATCGGAGAATTAAGGCTTAATTTAGGTAACAGCTCCGACCATGTTATGGTGGTTCCTGCTGAGGATGTTGAACGATTGGTTCTTGGCGGTAATGCCGAAAGCATCCAAATGCAGATAGATTATGATTATGAATCCAATCTTGTTTATAAAACCATGCTTAACGATGTTGAGTATGACACAATAAATGCTCCCGTGTCGGCAGGACAGCGCGTTGGCACAATCACCTTCAAAAACGGAGATGACGTTATAGCTCAGGTTGACGCCGTTGTAAAAGAGGGTGTTGAGATGGACAGCATCAAGGCGTTCCTAAGCAGAACCAAAAGTTTCCTTTTCGGTGACGTTATGATGACTGTTATTTGGGTTATCGTTGGCTGTATCGCGGTTTATTTCCTTGTTGTAATCATTACGGCGTTTATTAAAATGATAAATAAAACCGTTTCTATGACAAAGGGAAAGGGCAAGAAGGAAAAATCAGATAAAAAGCCTAAGGAAAAGGTAAATAAGCCTAAAAAGAAAAAAGAAAAGAAACAGGAGATTTCAAATGAAGAAATAACTCCTGTGGATAATTCCTCCACAAGAGAAATGGGACAATAATTTGCAGAATTAAACGAAATTGTGAACAAATTATTAATTTTTGTTTTGAGTATTGCAATTGAACGTTGTCTGTGATAATATTATCTTTAGCTGACTAAATGTTAATTTTTGAAAGGAATAATAAATATGCAACCTATTGAATATGTAATCGGCGCAATTCTTCTTCTCCTTGCAATCGGTCTTATCGTTTTGATCGGTTTGCAGCAAAGCAAGCGTAAAAGCGGTCTTTCCAATTCTATCGCAGGTCAGGGTGCTTCTGAATCCTACCTTACCAGAAACAAGATCGCAAGCAAGGATTCTCTCTATAAAAAGATTACCTTGATCGTAGCAATCGTTTTTGTTGTTCTCGTTATCGCACTTTATGTTGTTGGTACAATCGAGCCTTCCGACGACACTTCTTCTGCGGCAACATCTTCTACTGCAACCTCCTCTACTGCAGCTTCCTCTGTTGAAGCGGCTTCTTCTGAAGCAGCATCCTCTGTCGAATCTTCTGTTGAAGCATCTTCCGAAGCAGTATCTTCCGAGGCAGTTTCTGAATAATAGAACATAATTTATACCGAGGGTATTTTGCCCTCGGTATTTTTTATGTCCGGAGAGTGAATGTCAATTACATAACTGTTGACAAAAATGTCATTTTGTTATATGATATATATAATATGTTTTGGAAGGTAAAAATGAACGATAAGCTTAAAAATCTTATAAAAGAAATCCTTCGCTATTGTGTTGCGGGGGGAAGTGCTTTTGTTTGCGACCTTATTACAAAAACACTTTTTTATTCTGTCATTCTTCCCGAAAATATGGGAACATTTTCGATTTTTGGGTTTCAGAATGAATGGAATGTTACCTTGTCTACAACAGCAGGCTTTGTTGTAGGCTTGATAATCAATTATATTATTTCGATTTTCTTTGTTTTCACCACCGAAAGCCAAAAGAAAAAGGGCAAGGGCATAAAGCCTTTCCTTATCTATTTGTGTGTTTCGATTGTTGGCTTGCTTGTGAACATTGGTGTTACCCAGCTTGGATGCAACCTTCTTTCGGTTTCCAAGGACGACACAATTATGTTCATGTTTGTAAGCTGTGTTGCCGCAGGTGTGGCATTAATATGGAATTATATCGGACGAAAAATTTTCGTTTACAGAGGAGAATAAGCTAATGGGCAAGAAAGTTATTGTAATCGGCGCAGGCCCCGCAGGTTTAACAGCTGCTTATGAATTGGTTACCAAATCCAATGATTATGAGGTTGTTGTCCTTGAAGAAAGCAATGAATTAGGCGGTATTTCCAAGACCGTTAATTATAAAGGCAACCGTATGGATATGGGCGGTCACCGCTTCTTTTCCAAGATGCCCGAGGTTAACGAATGGTGGAACAAGCTCATGCCTATGCAGGGCGCTCCCTCCTATGATGATTTAAAGCTTCAAAGAACTCCTACTTTAGCCGCAGGCGGTCCCGACCCTGAAAAGGACGACCATGTTATGCTTAGCAGAGGCAGAGTTTCGAGAATCTTCTTTAATCAGAAATTTTTTGATTATCCTATCTCCTTAAAGTGGGAAACGTTTATGAATATGGGTCTTTGGACCGATATTCAGGTTGTTTTCAGCTATCTTGCTTCGGTTGTTCACAAGCGTGAAGAAAAATCTCTTGAGGATTTTTATATAAACCGTTTCGGTAAAAAGCTTTATTCCATGTTCTTTGAGCATTACACTCAGAACCTTTGGGGCAGACATCCCAGCGAAATCGATCCCAGCTGGGGCGCACAAAGAGCAAAGGGCCTTTCTATCGTTGCAATTATCAAGGATATGTTCGGCAAGCTTATTCCCAACAAAAACCGTAAGGTAGAAACCTCTCTTATCGAGGAATTTAAATATCCCAAGCTTGGCCCCGGTCAGCTTTGGGAGATTGCCGCAGAGGAAATCGAGAAAAAGGGCGGCAAAATTGTTAAGAATTGCAAGGTGACAAAGGTTCATAAGGATGCCGAGAATGTTATTACAGGCGTAACCTTTGAAAATGACGGCAAGGAATATACGGTTGACGCTGATATTGTTATTTCCTCTATGCCTGTAAAGGACCTTGTTGCAGGAATGAACGATGTTCCCGAAAAGGAAAGAGCAATAGCAGAAGGTCTTCCTTACCGCGATTATATCACCTTGGGCGTTCTCGTGCCTCGTCTTGCTTTGCAGAATAAAACAAAGCGCAAGACTATCAGCAATATAATTCCCGATAACTGGGTTTATGTTCACGACAGAAGCGTAACAATGGGCCGTTTCCAGCTTTATAACAACTGGTCTCCTTATATGGTAAAGGATATTGAGAATACTGTTTGGATAGGTCTTGAATATTTTGTTACCGAGGGTGACAATTATTGGACCATGTCCGAGGATGACTTTGCTAAGATTGCCATTAAGGAAATGGTTCAGGTTGGTCTTATCGAATCTGAGGATATCGTTATCGATTATCACCAGGAAAAGGTTAAAAAGGCATATCCTGCTTATTTTGATACCTATTCCGAAATCGATACCTTGGTAAGCTATCTCAGCGGAATCGAGAATCTCTATTGTGTAGGCCGTAACGGTCAGCATAGATATAACAACCTCGACCACTCTATGTGTACCTCCTTTGAGGCAGTTAAGAATATTCTTTCGGGAGCAAAGGATAAATCCAACATTTGGAGCGTCAACACCGAAAAAGAATATCACGAGGAAAAGAAGGCGTAATATTATAACCCTGCAAATTTTTGCAGGGTTATTTTTTTCAATTTATTGATTTAACTATATTAATGTGATATAATTTTATAAAAATATTAATAAATCGAGAGAATAATCATGATTGATGTTTTTAATGCCACGTTATCGCCTATGCTGGTGATGTTTGTCTGCCTTTTGGTGGGCTTCATCCTTAACAAAAAGCGTCTTGTGCCCGAAAACGGTGCAACCGTTCTTTCCAAGCTTGAAAACTATGTTTTTGTGCCTTCGTTAATTATTAATACCTTTATGAAGTATTGCACGGTAAAATCTCTTTCCGAGCAATATAAGCTTATTCTTTATTGCGCTGTTGCCGTTGCGGTAGGCGTTGCGCTGGCGTATATTCTTTCTCCTCTTTTTGAAAAGGACGAATATAAGCAGAATATTTATAAATATGCCATAACCTTCGGTAATTTCTCATTTATGGGTAATGCAATCGTTCCTGCAATACTTGGCGAGGAATGGCTTTATGATTATCTTCTTTTCTCCCTTCCTCTTAACCTTGTTGTTTACACATGGGGTATTGTTATACTTATCCCCAAGGGAGAGAAATCCAAAAACAGCACATTCAAAAGCCTTTTGAACCCTACGGTTATTTCTATTGTTATTGGTATAATTCTCGGATTAACAGGTGTTGAGAAATATGTTCCCGCATTTGTTTCCACAACCTTGTCTAATTTCTCTGCCTGCATGGGCCCCGTTGCAATGGTATTAACAGGCTTTGTAATCGGCGGATATGATATCTTGGGTCTTTTGAAGAATAAAAAGGTTTATATTATGACAGCATTAAGGCTTTTCATTTTCCCGATTTTGTTTGTGGGAATGCTTATGCTTTTGAAGGCTGACACCAAAACCTTAACACTTTGCTTCTTCGCATTCTCCACTCCTATGGGATTGAATACTGTTATTTTCCCTGCAGCTTATGGCGGTGATACCTCCACAGGCGCATCTATGGCTATGATATCCCATACTCTTTGTATTGTTACCATTCCCTTAATGTATGCTCTTCTTACAACAATAATCGGAGGTTAAAGAATGAAAAAGTTTGCTCTTGTTGCTCTTATTCTCGGATTTGTTCTTCTTGCTGTAGGACTTATAATCCCCTTTATAGAGATTCAAAATGCTGAAATTACCTTGATTGGAGTGGAAGAATCGATGTCTCAAGGTGAGATTTATAATCTCGCTTTGCGTAAACCGTTGTATCTTTTCCTCGTTTCCTATGGCGGAGCTGTTATGCTTTCGGGCTTAATATGTCTTTTGTTTGCTAATGCTGTCCAAACCTATTGCGGATTCAAAACCACATTCTATATGCTTTTGATTGCCTTGGTTTTGGCGGTTGACGTTAATATCGGTATGATAGACAGCTCTATTGTAAATATCATCGGCAATATTATAACAGTATTTTTCTTCCTGACATTTTTCGGCTCTTACACAAAGCATCGTAAGGCGAATAAAAGCGTCAAGGGCTTTCTTTTGGATCTGTCCTTTGCGATTGCGTTTATATATCCCTTCCTTTTCACAGTACAGGAAATTATGATGTTAATAATCGCTTGATAATACGATTAATGCAAAAAATCCCGAAGGATTAAAGCCTTCGGGATTTTCTTATATGTTGATTATTTTGCTTTTGTTGCGATTTCCATGGTGAATTTCGCGAGCATATCGTCAATAGACATTACGCCGAGATCCTCGCCCTTGCGGTTACGAACCGAAACAGCGTTTTCTTCCTGTTCCTTTGCGCCTACAATAAGCATATAGGGGATTTTTTCGATTTGAGCCTCGCGAATACGCTTGCCCATTGTTTCGTTACGGTCGTCAAGACGAACACGGATTCCGCAATCCTCCATTTTTTGTGCAACCTCAGCGGCATATCCGTTCATATCGCCGTTAACGGGAATAACGGTTGCCTGAGTGGGAGAGAGCCACATGGGAAGTGCGCCTGCATATTTTTCAAGCAAGAGAGCAAGAGTGCGCTCGTAGCAGCCCATAGAGGTACGGTGGATAATATAGGGGTTAACAAGCTGGTTGTTAGAGTCAACATATTCCATGCCGAACTTCTTTGCAAGAAGCATATCGATTTGGATGGTTACGATGGTATCCTCCTTGCCGAAAACGTTCTTGCATTGGATGTCAAGCTTAGGACCGTAGAATGCTGCCTCGTCAATTCCGATTTCGTAATTGATGCCGAGATTGTCAAGCAATCTGCCCATGATTTCCTGAGCCTCGTTCCATTGCTCGGGTGTGCCCTCGTATTTGTCGGTGCGCTTGGGGTCCCATTGAGAAAATCTGAATGTGCAGTCCTCCCAAAGACCTAACGTTTCAAGACAGTATTTAGCAAGGTCAACGCATCCCTTAAATTCTTCCTCCAACTGGTCGGGGCGGAGAACAAGGTGACCTTCGGAAATTGTAAACTGACGTACTCTGATAAGACCGTGCATTTCGCCGCTGTCCTCGTTACGGAAAAGGGTCGATGTTTCGCCTAATCTCATAGGAAGGTCACGGTAGGAACGGCGCTTATTCAGGAATACCTGATACTGGAAGGGGCAGGTCATGGGACGGAGAGCAAAGCATTCCTTGGTTTCGTCATCAGGGTCGCCCATAATGAACATACCGTCACGGTAGTGATCCCAGTGTCCCGAAATCTTATAAAGCTCGCGCTTTGCCATAAGAGGAGTTTTTGTAAGGAGATAGCCTCTCTTTTGCTCGGTAGCCTCGCTCCATCTCTGCATAAGCTGGGTAAGTCTGGGGACCTTGGGCATAAGAATAGGCAAGCCCTGACCGATAACGTCAACAGTTGTGAAATATTCAAGCTCGCGTCCGATTTTGTTGTGGTCGCGCTTTCTTGCTTCCTCAAGCATTGTCAAATGCTCTTTCAATTCGTCCTTGGAGGGGAATGCACAGCCGTAAACACGCTGAAGCTGCTTGTTGTTCTGGTCGCCCTTCCAATATGCACCTGTGCATTGCATAAGCTTTATAGCCTTAACAGCACCTGTGGAGAAAAGGTGAGGACCTGCACAAAGGTCAACAAATTCGCCCTGCTTGTAGAAGCTTATAACAGCATCCTCGGGAAGCTCATTAATAAGCTGAACCTTATAGGGCTCGTCCTTTTCTGTCATCAAAGCAACAGCTTCTTCTCTGGGAAGCTCGAAACGCTCGATAAGAAGATTTTCTTTAACAATCTTCTTCATTTTATCCTCGAGCTTTTTCAAAACCACAGGTGTGAATGGAACCTCGCTGTCGAAGTCGTAATAAAAGCCGCTTTCGATTGCAGGTCCGATTGTAAGCTTTGCTTCGGGATAAAGTCTTTTAACCGCCTGAGCAAGAATATGAGCCGCTGTGTGGCGGAAAACCTGCTTGCCCTCTGCTTCTGCAAAGGTGAGGAGGGTGATTTCATCGCCTTCTTTAATATTTGTGTTAAGAGCGCAAACCGCGCCGTTTACTTTTGCAGCAATAACTGCACGGGTAATAAGCTCGGCTTCCTTTGCCGCATCATAAACTGTTACGGCATTCTCTGCATTAAATTCGTTTCCGTTAATAATAACCTTCATTGGGTCCACTATCCTTTCTTGTATTGATTTTATGTGATTATGTGTCATTATTTGTCCGCATTATAGGGATTTGCATCCGTATTTATGTGTCCGCGCGGTAAAAGTGACAAATTTGTATTTACTGCATCGCGGAATAAAAAACACCCGACAGTCCAAAACGAACTGTCGGGGTGCAAAATAACAAACTATTCCGCACGGTTCCACCCGTACTTTTAACTTGATATAAAATTGTCGGCACAAAAGCAGGCGGTATTTTATTAAACGTTTCCTACTGCGCTTTCAGCCTATGGCGCAGATTCTCTGTAAGGGCATTTTCAATAAAACTTGTTCTGCTTCTTATAAGCACCTTAAAATTAGTATATCACTTTTTTTAGATTTGTCAACGGTTTTTTATTGGGCGATTTGGTATTTTCCGAAAATTGCGCTCCTCAAAAGGAAATAGTCAACAGCGGTGATTTTACCGTCATCGTTGATGTCGCGCAATTATATGTAACAGATTTACAATCCATTTATGGGTATTAACATTGCTTGTTTTTACTTGATTTAATAAATGGGATAAGTGTACCAATTGGGAGATGCAGAATCTATATATTCATTATCACTTAAAAATACAATGGTTTCAAATATATCTGCTTCGGGACCTATATTTATTGTATAATAGAACAGATTTCCGACTATGCTTACCCAATGGTCAACCTCTTCTTTGGTAGATGCCGAGAACAAAGGGTCAATTTCATAAATCTCAACACCAAAGAAATCCGAAGAACCATCGTTGCAATAATCCTTTGCTTCGAAATATTTATTTGTTTGTATAATAATATCTCCGGGTACATAATCTATGTATTTTTCATATACCACAGAAGGCTCGGTGATTGTGTATTTACCGAACATATAACGCTTTAACGCCATATAGTCGGCAGCAGATAATTTACCGTCGTCGTTAACATCGGCACGAAGAGATGCCTTGGTTTTGCTGTCGGTACCCTTTAATTTGGAATAATCGAAGGATTCAAACATCATCTTTTTTAATTTAAGATAATCCTCTGCCTCTATATTTCCGTCACCGTCAATATCACCGCGGACGCTTGAGGGTACTTCATTAAAAATCATGTCATTGTATATGAAAAGCGTGTTTTGTGCGACACATTGGAAAACTTCATCGGCACATAGTATTTCCGATTTTTTTAATTCAACAGCGATAATATAATCAACCTCATCTGCCGGATATTCGGGGCCTCCGCTGTATGTATAAACAAATTGAAGCCCATCCTCGTATGCAACAACATGGGTAATGTCAAAATCTATTCCTGAGCATAGGTAATTAGCATAGGTGATCATTATGGTGTTTTCGGCAAAGTAATCCTCAGGGAGGCTTGCGGCAAAGTCAGCAAAGCCATAATTGGGACTTTCTTCCAATCTTGCCAAAAAGGTGTTTAAGTCATCTTCGTTTTGTATAACGACCTCTCTAAAGCTATTTCCAAAATAAGTGTTAATTTGGTAGTTGGTGATTGTATCGCAGAAGATGTGTTCTGTAAATTCAATAGAATCTAAGGAAGCTTCTGTATATTCTGCGGTTACAACTTCAACATCAGCAATATCCTTTTGGCTTATTTCGGCGGCAACAATCCAGGTTAAAAGGAAAGCGTCCTCTGTGTAAGTAAAGGAATAATTCATTTTTGCAGTCGAATGTTCAACTATAACGCTGTCGATTTGGTATTCCGCGTCTGCAACCGAATTATGCACTGCGATGAACAATGCCTTTTCAGCAAAGTATTCTTCGGTAAGAGATTCAGCAAAATCAACAAAGCTTCCTCCCGAAATTAGCGAGAGAAATATATTAAGGTCATCGAGATTTTTAATAATTCCGTAACGGAAATCGGAACCCGGCTGAACAGGTGAGCTTGGAAAAACGTATTGGGTGAATTCGATTTCGTTATTCACCGATACATCATCGGTTGCATTAACAAGCATCAGAGAACAGCTTAATATCATTGCAACCGTTAGCAAAAAACTAACTAATCTTTTCATAATTATACTCCTTTTGCTTAATGTTTTTTAGTGAGAAAAAAGATGATTTTACCCACTCTATACATAAATGCCGGAAAGATAAAAAACATCAATAAAATTTTCAAAAAATTCTATAAAGTTTTTTGTCTAATTAATTATACCCCGAAAAAAAGCTTTTTGTCAATCTGATTATGACAAATTTGACAAATGATATAAAGTATGTTATATTTAAAATAAGTTAAGTAAGCGGAGGTAAAAATTATGAAATGTACATTGTGCGGCCATCTTAAAAGCGAGGTTATCGATTCCCGTCCTTCGTCCGACGGTTCTTCTATTCGCAGAAGACGAGTATGTGTGAAATGCCAAAAGCGTTTTACAACCTACGAAAATATCGAAACTATTCCTCTTATCGTTATTAAGAAGGACCAATCCAGAGAAACCTTTGACCGTAACAAGATTTTGAACAGTATCGTCCGCGCCTGCGATAAACGTCAGGTTACCCTTGCTCAAATGGATGACGCCGTTACCGAAATCGAAACAGCGCTTCAAAATACTCTCCAAAACGAAATAACCTCCGAAAAAATAGGTGAAATGGTTATGGACAAATTAAAGGAGCTTGACGAGGTCGCTTATATTCGTTTTGCCTCGGTTTACCGTCAATTTAAGGATATTGGCGCATTTATGGCAGAGCTCCAAAAGCTTCTCGCCGAAAAATAGTTTTTTAAAGGGCGACGTTATTTGACTAGTAGTGCTATCACATACCGCGTGGAGTATTTTAAAGACTATGATTTTTTATCAATAACATTATTTTATATCGCGCGAACACATGAATAGATAAGATACAAAAAGGAGGACGATTTGTCCTCCTTTTTTGTTATAAAAATAAATCAAATCTGCAAAAGCGCCTTTGCGGCGGCGCCAAATGACGGCGGATTATCCGAAAAAACAAGCTTGGCTTTATGAGTGATTTTTTCGGAAAGCATATCAAGAGAAATTCTGTTTTTCAAAATTCCTCCTGCCAATGCAACCTGGAAAAGCCCTTCGAAATAATCTCCTGCGCGGTTTATAAGACCTGCAACATAATCCATATTATCCGAGATTATCCCTAAAGCCGCCTCGTCGCCCATTTCGGCCGCTTGGAACACCATAGGTGCAAAAGACGCAAGCTGATTTTTGCTAAGCAAAAGCAAGCCGTCAAGGGCTTTTATTAAATCGGGCTCTCCCAACTTTTCCTTTAAAAGCCTTGAAAGGTGGCATTCCTTTTCTCTGCCGTCGGCGGTTTTTAATGCATGGGCAATTCCCGCTCTGCCGATTTCATAACCGTTTCCTATTAAATCAAAGCTTCCGTATCCGCCGATTCTTATAATCTCCTCGCCCTTTTTTACAAAGCAGGAGGAGCCTGTACCGCAGATTACGATTGCTCCGTCTGATTTAGGAAATGCACCGTAAATAACGTTGATACCGTCATGAGATGCATCAACATTTGCAGAAGGGAAAAGCTTTTTCAGGGAGTCTTTCACCATTTCTTGATAATCCTTCACGGTCAAGCCTGCAATCCCTGCAAAAACACCCTTGATTTCCGAAAAGCCGATTCCGCTTTCCTCAATCAATGCCTTTAGGTTAGATTCCAAAAGAGAAATTGTTGATTGGATTCCGATATCATTAGGATTAGAGCGTGAATCAAAACGCCGACCTATTTCTCTTAAATTAATATCGCAGAGGAGGAAGTCGGTTTTGCTTCCTCCTCCGTCGATACCGATTAAATAATCAGCCATTATTTCTTTTCAAGGAGAGCCTTGATTTCGTTAAGAGTTGCGAGAGTTTTTTCTTCAACAGTAGGCTCAGCAGGAGCAGGAGCTGCTTCCTCTTCCTTCTTATTTCTGCTTTCGATCTTTTCGCGCATTCCCATAAACATTTTGATTACAAGGAACATACAGAAAGCAACAATAAGGAAGTCGATTATGTACATAATAAATTGGCCGTACTTGATAGAAACTTCTGCAACTGCGGCAACTGTACCGTCTTCGCTTGCGGGAACTGCTTCGGTGATAACGTATTTCATATCTGAGAGAGATTTGGTGTTACAAAGCGCACCGATTGCAGGCATAATGATATCGGCAACAAGAGAAGAAACGATTTTGCCGAAAGCGGAACCCATAACAACACCGACAGCCATATCAAGGATGTTGCCTTTGGTTATGAACTTTTTGAATTCTGTGAAAAATTTCATTTTAATTTTCCTTTCTTTT
>JAZSFY010000348.1:0-2483 GCA_045532415.1 Eubacteriales bacterium
CATGATGGTGCCTGCCGATTGCCGTTTAATAGACGACATGGGTATAGCGGCTTTGGAAACAAACGTAAGCGGCCGCGAGGAAAGCGTTGTTAAGGACAGCAGATATATTGCCCGAAACGGTGAAGAAGCTATTTGCGCCAATATGCTTTATGCAGGAAGCATTATAACCGCAGGCCACGGCACAGCAATCGTTTGCCGAATAGGAAAGGATACTCTTACCCGACGGATGCGCTCGGGTAATGACGACCATACTCCTATCATAATCAAATATATCCAAAAGCTAAGCCGTTTTATTTCGGTATTCTCTATAATAAGCAGCGTGTTGCTATTGTTTATGGGAATTGCAGTAGGAGCAGACATAACTAATTGGTTTATTTGTTCTCTTGCCATAGGTGCAAGCTCTCTTTGCGACAGTATGGTTTCGTTGGCGGCGGCTTCATTGGGATTTGGCGCCAACAAAATGACCGAGGACGGCATGGTTATAAAAAATTATAACTGTATTCAAACCCTTGCCAAATCAACCACGGTTATGTGCGGCAAAAAGCTTGCCTTCCCTCCAAAGAAAATAATGCTTACAGGTCTTTATTTCTCGGGAAAATTTTATGACCGAGAAAAGCGCCCCAATCCTCAGGCAGAGGAGCTTTTGAGGCTAATGCTTGTATGCTCTGACGCGAGAAAGGTCACAACAGCAGAGAAAAGAAAGAAAAGAGGATTACCCGAGTATAAGGGAAGCCCTCTTGACGGCGCAGTTGTTGAATATTTCGAGGAATGGAACAAGCCTATCGGGCCATTGCACGAGCAATATATAAGAATGGAAGCAGAATATACCCTTTCGGGTGATATTTCAAGAATGCTCGTCCTTCATAACGATAAAAATACAGTTATCGTAAGAGGCTCTCCTGAAAACATATTATCCCGATGCGCGGGATATACTTTAGACGGAAACGACTATAAATTAAGCGATTTCACAAGGAAAAAGATTCTTTCTGCCGCAGAAGATTCTGCAAGAACAAACAGCTTTTTGATAGCTGTCGCCTGCGGTGAAACAATCGCAGAGGAATTAAGAGATATTGATGCCGAAAAGAGATTGATTTTCAAGGGCTTTATCTCATTTTCAAGCTCTCTTGCCCCGGGCGTTGCCGAAGCGGTTTACCGTTGCGATAATGCAGGAATCGACACAATTTTAAATTCCGACGATGCCTATTATGTTGCCCTTAATTCGGCAAAAAGCGCAGGAATAATCTCGGATGAGTCACAAATAATAACAGCAGAACAGATTCGCGAAAGCGACAGAGGCTTGTTTATTGCAAATTCACAATATTATAAGCTTTTCCTTAATGTAGACGACAGCGAATGGCTTGATATTGTAAGATTGCGAAAGAGCAACAAGCACATAACCGCGGTTACGGCAGAGCGTATTAACGAATTGCCTATAATGAAGGAATCAGATGTTTCCATAGTTCCCGAAAGCTCCTGCGATACATTAAAGCAAACAGCAGATATGATGCTTTTGGGAAGCGGTATAAACCTTATTGCCGACGGAATACTTAATGCAAAAACCATATGCAGACGTATAAGCTCGGTAATAACCTATCTGCCAGGGGCAATGATAATGCTTTTGGTTGCATCTGTTTTTACGGTTTGCTATAACCAAATCCCTGCTTTCCGTGCTCAGGATGTTCTTTTCGGCGGAATAATTTTCAACATGGTTCTTGCGTTCGCGTTAGCGTTTGAGCCACGACATGTTAAAAATCTTAGGGATAATTTCAGGTTCAACCATGAAAAGCCCATGCTTTCGGATTTTATTTACCCCTTGATGTTTTCTGTGGGCGGAGGAATTATTTTGTTCGTCTGCTCGGCGGCAACTCAATGCTATACCTCCACTCTTGTAGGCTTTTCGGCAATGCTTTTCCTTTATGCCTGCTCAATAGGAGGTCATGGAGGATTTTTCGCGACAAAGCGATTCGGAAGCAGATTGCTTTATCTTTGCGGTTTTGCAATAGCGGCAATTTTGGCGATTCTTATTTTCACCCCCTTGGGAATTAAATTCGGTTATTCGATTCCCGACCCCGCAAGGCTTTTGACCACCTTAATATTAACCGTGGGATATTCCTTGATAACTCAGATATTCCGATATTTTATGCAGGTCAAGGACGAGAATAACGTCAAAAAATCCAAGAAAACCAAGAATAAAAAGTCCAAAAAGCAGGAAGAATCGGTTGAAGCTCAAGAGGAAGATTCCGAAGAATTAACCGATGAGCCCTACGAGCTGGAGGACGACCCTCAAGAAGAGCTTGAGGAAGAAAACGAAGAAGAAAACGAAGAATATAACAACAATGAAAGGAGCAATGACGATGACGAAGATAACTGCTGATATGCTTGTTGGCGATGTTCTCGATGCAAAGCCCGAATTGGCAAAGTATTTCCTTGAAATCGGTATGCATTGCCTCGGCTGTCCTATGTCGAGAGGCGAAAGCATCGCT
>JAZSFY010000170.1:0-4555 GCA_045532415.1 Eubacteriales bacterium
ATCCGCGATAATACACACGTATATCGCGGATTTTTGATGCAGTATTGTGCAAAAATAGTAGTTTTAAGGCGATTTATCACTGTGGCGCATCGCCCTTCGCGAGAGGCGTGGTTTTTACAAATTTATATACAAAAAAGGACAGAGAATTTAAAACTCTCTGTCCTGTTTTTTATCAAAACTCTCGTTTTTTCATTTTTATTAGGCGATATGTTTGCTTACGCAAACGCGATATACTCCCTTTGCTCGTGCGATATATTGCCGCTTCACTTCAATGAGATATGATATAAATCCCTTCACGCTCGCAAGCATATCGCTTGCCGCAGGCAAATATCGCTCCCGAAGGGAATATCGCAAATCACGCAAGGGATTTATATCGCTGCATGTTATCCTTGACGGATAACACGCTAAACAGTGCCATTAATGTGTGAACACATAACGCTTAAGCATGAAATAGTCGGTTGCGTCGATTCTGCCGTTGCCGTTTACGTCGGCTATTGTCATATCATCAACAGCATAGGTACCGAAGCAAGCCTTCTTAAGACGCAAATAGTCGGTTGCGCTGATTTGTCCGTCGCCGCTAAGGTCGCCGATTGCGGTGGATTCGAGAACATCAATAGCATATCCGCAGGTTGTACATCTCAATTCCTGCTTGCCCTTAATTCCCAATTCAGGCTCGGTAACTGTTACCCAGCTTCCGCTATCGTGAGAAGCCTCGTCGGTTTTCTTTCCGCAGGAGCAATTCTTCCAATGTCCGTTTGCATCGCTCTGCCAATCGCCTGCGCCTGCACATTTATGGTCATCAGGTACATAAGTGATTATTTCAACCTCGGAAACAAACGCCCATTTATTATTTTTCAAGCGCAATTCCAATTCTTTTGCCTTGGAATTAAGGTTGATAACAACCTTTTCAACGCCAACACTGTTATCGGTAGCTTTATCGGTAGGAACAACAGAGGTCTTTAATGTACCGTCGCAGTATGCATCGATTTTGTCGGGGGCGGTTACACCGCTTCCCACGTCGGTTGTACCTACATAAATGTTAACAGACTTAATATTAACCTGTTCACCGAATTTAAAGGTTATGCTATGATATCCCTTTGAGATATAATCGGGTGTGTCTTCATGGAAGCCAACCCAAGCGGCATCGCCATAGCCTAATGCTGTGGGCAATTTACCGTCGGTTAAGGTTTTGCCTGTTTCGTCGGGATATGCAACAGGCTTGGTTTCATCCCAACCCCAGTTTACATCTGCTCCGCCCATACGGAAAAGAGGCGAAAGGGTGTAATAGCCGTAATTTGCAATATTGCCCGATGTAGGCATATTTTCTGCCATAGGTCCGTTACCGTCATGGCCCAAGCGAAGCTGACCTAAAACAACGCCTGCCTTAGACATAACCGCAGGAGAAGCCTTGGAAGCCGCTGTGTTATATTCTGTTCCCGAGCGGAGATTCATTGCTTCGCAAACAGCCGCATAGTCGTTTGTACGAACGCCTGCCGAGCCTGTTACCGCTTCGCTGCTTGTATTAATATAATGGTGGAACACGTTTACACATTTGGCATTTGCGTCATTGTTGCTTGCAACGGGATTGTTGCTTGTACCGTTAAGCATACCCGAGGTATAAACATTATAAACATAGCTGTAATTGGAATAGGTTATACCGTTAGCCAAGTTGCCTCTTAAATAGCAGTCGAACACACAGTTTATAATGCTGCCGCGGTTTGCTCGGATAGGCTGAGCCGCATCGTCGGAAACGATGTCGCCGCGAATAACAACATTACATATTGTTCCGTAAACATAGGGGAACACAGACCTTTGCTCGGGGCCCTTTATTGTTACCCTTATGGTATAGCCGTTGCCGTCATAATGACCGCCAAAATAGAACCTTGCCATACCGCCTGCATAAGCACCGCCGTTTGCATGAGTACCCAAATAGGATTCAATACCCATCATATTAATATCAGCGGTCTGCTTGAAATATTTACCGTCGCCGTATTTTGCGTTTTCATTGGTGGATTGGTTCATACCGTTGGTGAATACCAAGAAATCGCTTTCGTTTTGGATAAGATAAGGGTCATCCTTTGTGCCCGAGCCTTCAAAGGCTTGGTCGGGAGAAGGTGTTACAGAAGGACTTGTGGGAATAATAAGACAGCCTGCAGGAATTATCTTATTTGTAGAAAGGTTATAACCTGTGTAAACCACATAATCCTTATAAACCTTAACAAGATATGCTTCGCTGCCGTAGGTGGGGCTTGCGCTCTTTCTGCCGTCATAATAGGACGAGAACGAGCCGTCCTCCTTATATCCACGGGGAGCTGTGGGAGAAGGTGCATGAACTGTGTGGGCAAATGTGCCTGCCATGTTGGAATAGTTCAATGCATCATACAAGGTTTGGTGGGTATGACCCGAAAATACTGTTACGCCCTTATAGGTTTCCAAAAGTGCTTTAAGGCGCATATTTTGGGGATATTCGGATTTAAAGGTAGTAAGAGCAGTATAGGTGCCCTCATATTTTTCGCCTGCGCCGTAATTTCTGAAGGGAGAATGGCAGAGAACGAAAACATTTGTATTAGCATCGTTGCCATAGGTTTTAAGCAAGCCCTCGAACCAATCCATCTGCGTTGCCGAGAAGTTATCCACGTTAGCAGACTGGTTTGCCTTATATCCGCTTGCCGCACCGTCAAGCTCCTGCTGGAGGGCGATGAAAAGGTTATCCTTAGCGCCGTTCTGACCCTTTAAAAGCACATAGAAATATCCCGAGCCTGCAAAGGGATGAACCTCGCTTGCTCCTGTTACATAGGTGGTGAACAAGCCTCTGTCGGCTGTTGTATTACTGTGGTTACCAAGACATTCGATAACATTATCCTTGGTATAGCCTGCTGCAGTGACCAATTCCATATATTTCTGATATTGCTTTTCGAGAGAAAAATCAGCGCCTAAATTGGTTTCGTCGCTTGCGTCGCCTGTCATGTCGCCTGTCATAACAACATGAGAAGCATTGTTTTTCTTAAAGAAGCTGAGAGCGTTTGCCCATTTACTATATGCGCCTGCCCCTGTTCCCTCATAGTTCATGTGAACGTCGGAGGCAAGACCGAAAACAAATTCGGGAGATGACAATGTTAATTGCTTGTATGCGGGAATAGGGCATTTTGCCTTTGCGCTTGAAATATTGGGAGCGTTATCAAGATATTTTGTCTGGCTTTCAAAAACAGCGATTCCCTTTGCTCCCTGAGGAATCATGGCGCCGTCCTTTATTTCCATTCTTACAGGCTCGCCCGTAATCTTGGCATAAGCCACTTCGTCATAGTTTGTCAAAACGTTGGTGCCGTCTGTGTAATAAACGAGATAATAACCGCTTGTTGCACCGCTTGAATCGGGCGTTACGGTAATAAGGCCTTGACCGAAGCCTGCCAAATCAGCCTCGTCGCCGATGAATGTATAATCAAGGGTATAGCCTTCTGCCGAAGCCGAAAGCAAGCCAAAGGGGAAACAGCAGACTACCATGATTATACTGACAATCAGGGCTGTGAATCTTTTTAATTTCATAGTTCCCTCCGTATTTTTAAAAAGCTTATTAGCTTTTTTGGTCGAATTTTGTTTTACATCTGGGGCAGGTGACGGTTATTTCGCCTCTGCCTCTCGGAACGCGAAGTCTGGAGCCGCACACGGGACATTTGAAATATTTATGCTCTCTATCAGAAAGTCGTTGGAAAAAGCCTTTAATTTCCTTTCCCCATTTTCCCATAGTCTTGGTAAAGCCTGCATTTTTCAGCTTATACCAATATTTCAAAAAGGTCTGGTTTTCATTGCGGCGGTTAAAATGGTTCTTGGAGAATGCGCGCAACGCCCACACAAGCAAAGCAATAAGCTGAAGGGTGGAAAACACATAATTGGTTATGCCCTTTGTGAACATTGTAAGCAACGCAAAAACCAAGGACGCTACAAGCAGGGTTAAATTTAATTGGTCGTTTCCGTAACGGCCTTGCATAAATCTCCGAAACATTTATAAACTCATTTCCTTTTTTGTTTTTTACCGTAGGGGTCATTCACGAATGACTCGCAATTCTTGCACGTAACTGTTTTTTTGCGGGAGGAGCAAGCCCCTCCCCTACGATATTAATTGTTATTTCGATTTTAAAAAGGTACGACTCTCGCGGAGAAGCGCCTACAATTTGAACAAGCTTCATCGCGGGAACTAAAAATCAATGGCTGCTTTCGAATTTCCAAGCGGAAGCGCACATTTCGTCCAAGCCGAGGTTTGCCTTCCAGCCAAGCTCGGTTTCTGCCTTAGATGCATCTGCATAGCATTCGGCAATATCGCCGGGACGTCTGGGTGCGATTTGGTAAGGAATCTTAATATTGTTAACACGCTCAAATGCGTTTACAATATCAAGAACGCTGCAGCCGTTACCTGTACCAAGGTTATAAACCGAAGCGCCGGGCTGTGTTAACGCCTTGAGAGCAGCATAGTGACCTGCCGCAAGGTCGAGAACATGGATATAGTCACGTACACCTGTGCCGTCGGGTGTTTCATAATCGTTGCCGAAAACGTTAAGGT
>JAZSFY010000130.1:0-1629 GCA_045532415.1 Eubacteriales bacterium
CCTCGCGGATTATATCCATAGCCTCTTTATCAAGAGTATAAATACCGTCCTTGGAAAGCTTATCCATACATTCCTTTGTCTTTTCGGCACCTACGGTGAACCAAAGAAGGCGTTCAAGGTTGCTGGAAATAAGAATATCCATAGAGGGAGAAACTGTTGTGAAAAATTCACGTCTTTTATCGTAAACACCGTTATTGATGAAATCGGTAAGGATATCATTTTTGTTGGAAGCGCAAACAAGCTTGCCCAAGGGAAGCCCCATTTTCTTTGCTATATATCCTGCAAGAATGTTACCGAAATTACCTGTGGGAACTGTTACATCCAAAAGGTCGCCATATTTGATTTCGCCCTCGGCAACAAGGTCGCAATAAGCGGAAATATAATAAACTATCTGAGGTGCCAATCTGCCCCAGTTAATAGAATTTGCGCTGGAGAAGAAATATCCGTTCTCGGCAAGGCTTGCTTTTGCATTTTCGTCTGCAAAAATAGCCTTTACGCCGCTTTGAGCAACGTCAAAGTTGCCCTTAATAGCAACAACCTGAACGTTATCGCCCTTTTGGGATGCCATCTGCTTTTTCTGGATATTGGAAACACCGTCAACAGGATAGAAAACCTGAATCTTCACTCTGTCAATATCGCAATAGCCCTCCAAAGCCGCCTTGCCTGTATCGCCGCTTGTGGCAACAAGGATGTACGCATCCTTTTCCTCACCTGTTTTGCCCAAGGAGAGAGAAAGCAAGCGAGGCATTATCTGAAGCGCCATGTCCTTAAACGCGCTTGTAGGACCATGCCAAAGCTCCAAGAAATATTTTCCGCCGACCTTTGCAATAGGAGCCGCAGGTCCGCCGAATTTTTCTGTGCTGTAAGCCGCTTCAGCCGCAGACTTCAATTCTTCCTTTGTGTAATCGGTTAAAAACAAAGAAAGGATATAGGTTGCTCTGTCGATATAATCCATCTTTATCAAAGCGTCCATTTCCTCTGTTGTAAGCTGAGGAATACTTTCGGGCACATAAAGACCGCCGTCGGGAGCAAGTCCGTTTTTAATAACAAAAGCGGCAGAGCGCTTTTCGCTTTCTTTTGTACGGGTGCTGATATAGTTCATAATTCTTTTCCCCAATCCTTTAAATGATTGATTTTTTCTACCCTTTTGTCGGGAGAAAGATAAACCTCTATAACGTCTATCCGTTGTTTGCGGATTTTTCTTTTTATTGTAATTCCCATAGGATAAAACACGGGAATTTTATTTGCTGATGAATATACCTGCAAAAATTTCCAAGCAGTTTTTTGTATTCGGGATATTTTATTTCTGTCAACAGCATCAGAAGGCAAGCCGAACAAATTATTGCTTCTCGTTTTTACCTCGAAAAACACAAGAGCACCATGTTTAAATCCGATAATATCGATTTCTCCGCCCGATGCAGAAAAATTTCGAGATAATATTCTAAAGCCCTTGCTTTTCAAATACCTTTCAGCAATATCCTCGCCGAAATTTCCAATTGCCTTGGCCGTCTGCTTCATTTTTTCTCACCCAAAAGCTTTTTAAGAAAGCTTGGACGGTGAACAGGGCTTATTCCCAAATCTATCAATGCCTGACGGTGTGCTTTTGTAGCATAGCCCTTATGCTTGCCC
>JAZSFY010000022.1:0-8349 GCA_045532415.1 Eubacteriales bacterium
ATATAAAAAGACCCACCGCAAGCAAAACGCCCAAAACAAGGGAGATTGCCGTCATAACAGGCATAAGCCATTTTCCGCAATGGTCCTCAAGCCATTTATCAAACTTAGATTGCTCCTCTACCGATTCGTCCAAGCCGAGCATATCTGTTCCCTCGGAGATTGTGGCAAAGGATTGTATCATAGATTCAACAAAATTAACCACACCGCGGATTAACGGCCATTTAAGAAACTTGAATTTATCCGAAACAGACGAATTGCTCTTACGGGTAACGGTAATTTTCTTATTATCCATTCTGCGAACGGCAATAGCTGTATGCTTTTTACCGCGCATCATAACACCCTCAATTATCGCCTGACCGCCTACTGCACCGCGTCGGGAAGCAATAGAATCGCATTGGTTTTGCGACTGTTGATTGTTATTCATTTTATACTCCTTAAAAATTATTGATTTTCTTCCGATTTTGTATTATACTATATTTGTTTCAAAAATAAAACCCCAATTTAAAAAATTTTACATTGTTATTTTAATTATTTAATAATTCGGTGTTATATGGAAAGTAAGCTTTTTTCAAAAAACGATAGCGGATTTATCTGCGGAAACTGCGGAAAAGAGGTCCCTCCCTTGGGATACAGCTCGCGAAATCATTGCCCCTTTTGCCTTTATTCAAGGCATTTGGATATAAATCCGGGGGACAGAGCCTCGGATTGTCAGGCATTGATGTATCCCTCGGCGGTAACATCCCATCCCAAAAAAGGGTTTGTTATAACCCATAAATGTGTAAAATGCGGTGCCGAGCGCAACAATAAAATGCAAAGCGACGACGATACATCTCTTTTGATAAAGCTGACAAACCCCTATTTTGCACAGGAATACAATAACCGCTGATAAATCAGTCGGGGAGAGGAAATTCCATGACAGAAAAAACAAAAAACATTAATAAAAAGCCTAAAAATAATCAAGGCAAATCTGATTTTGTCAAGCTTCTTTTAACTGTTGCCGCCGCGTTTGTCATGGCGTTGGTGTTCCGCCGTTCGGCAGGTATTATTGCCATGGTTCCGATAGGCTTTGCCGTATGCGCGCTGGCTTCATTTATTGCCGTAAAACAGCCATTAAAGCTTACCATATTCGGCATCTCGGTGTTTTTTATAAACACGGTTGAGCAAAGGGACATTAAGGTGACAATCGTGTTCACCGCATTATGTCTACTTGCCTGCTTTCTTTTTGACCATTCGGCAAGGCTTATAAAAGCCAAAAAGAAGCAGGGCATCACAAGATTGTGCGTGTCCCTTGCTTTGGTCATTTCCTTGAGTATTTTGCTTATAGGTAATCCTATTTCGGCATTAAAGGCGAAAAACACAATTGAGGATTATACAGAGGAAAAATATCCTCAGGCAAAAAACGCCGCTTTGGGCGAATTTGATTTCACGAATATCTACTACAGCTTTGAAACAAAGGCATATTGCATGGATGCTGTAAGCAGTAAATATCCCACCGAGGGAGGAACACTTTCCTTTGCGGGAAGCAAGCTTTCCGACAGCTTTGAAAGCGTTATGGAGGAAAAGCTTACACAGCCCTATATCCTTGAAATGACAAGCCTTTTGCGTAAATATTTCCCCGATGACAGCTTTTCTGTTTCCTGCACCGATATCGCATCCCTTCCTAACGAAAACATCCTTTCGGCAGAGGAAAAAAGTCTTAACGGCAGGCTTGTTTATGTGATTCAGCTTGGCGGGATTCAAACCGCAAACGGTATGTCAGAGCAGGTGGAAAAATATTTGAAAATAATCGACGATTCCGAAATCGATTATTGCACCATAATATTCAAAAGCGGTACAGGTCAATGGCTCCGCAGAAGCGTTACGGTCAACAAGGGCGAAAGCGCACTTTTTAACAAATTTGAAATAAAAAGAGTTCCCGCAGGAACCTCCGAGGAATTTAATTATTACCTTACCGAAATGCTATCTATAAATTAATTATGTAAACCAAAAACAAATAGTTAAAGGGCTTGGATTTTACTCCAAGCCCTTTTTTGTATTCGTGTATTTAAGAGAATATCAAGCGCTTAAGCATGAAATAGTCGGTTGCAGTATATTTACCGTCGCCGTTCAAATCGCATCTGAGAGCTGCTGTTTCGGGAGTTTTAAGGCTGTTTACATCGGTGACACCGAAAACAACCTTTTTAAGCATAAGATAGTCGGCAGAGGTAAGCTTTCCGTCATCGTTGATATCACCGAGAACATATTCCTTATCGGGGTTAGGGTCCACAGGATTTGAGCCCTCGGGAGCATAATTTGTATCATTGAGCAAAACCTCAACCTCGTCAACCCAAACGCATTTTGCGCCCCATGTTACGGTATTTAAGGTTATCTTAACATATCTTGCAGACAAAACCTCAGGTGCAGAAACCGTAAAGCAATAGGTATCCCATGTTTCGGTGTTTGCGATTGTTTCTACAACAGATGTTACAGAAACAGGAGTAAAGCTTGC
Source organism: Eubacteriales bacterium (assembly GCA_045532415.1). GTDB lineage: Bacteria > Bacillota > Clostridia > Oscillospirales > CAG-382 > Coliplasma. The sequence continues at coordinate 2,489 of JAZSFY010000022.1, forward strand.
GCCGTCATCAGAAACCGAAACAGTGATTCTGTCAGGTCTGGAAATACCCATTTGACCGTCAGCAACATAAGCCTTAAAGGCATCCATATAAACAGATTTTCCGAAATCGAAGGTTATTTCGGCATTTGTACCCTGCCAAACGGAATAAAAGCTTCCTGTTCCGTTTTCTCCGTCGGCGCTTGATTTAATTCCGTCGGCAAGACGTACGCCGTCGTCTACAAATCTTGTATCGCTTCCGCCATAGAAATAATTAGGCTCGGGAGAAACGGTATATTTAACATTTAATGCGTGGTTCAAGGGAACATCGCCTTTTACCGAAAGAAGGTAATTAAGACGCTTTGCCACTGCCGCCATTTCATCGGGAGTTCCGTTTACAAGAACATTTTTACCCATATTATAGCAGGCGTCAATTTCATCTGCCACAATAGCTCCATATTCTGTTAAATTGGCATTTTCGACCTCGGTCAATGCGTCCTCTAATTCGGAATCGTAAATATAGTCAACAACAGAAGTGGAAAGCGTTGCAACCACGGGAGTTGAAATAGGGGTAAAGCCTTCAATTTCGGGAACCATAAGCTTTACCTTTGCGCCTACTGCGCCGATATATTTATAGGAGTCTATATAGGTTCCTCTTTCGGTTTTGTAATTTACGGTAAATTCAGCCTTGTTCACATTATCGTAAACGGCATTAAGATAAGCAGAAATCTTATCGGCATAAACCTTATGGCCTGCGGCAGTTTGGTGCAAGCCGTCATAAATATAGGTTGCCGAATTGTAGCTCGCTTCAAATTCGGAATACATATCCAAAAGACCGCAATTATTTTCCATAGCAAGCTGACGCAATACGTCGCAGAATGCCTTATGCTCGCCCTTTGCATAGTTAGGGCTTGTTCTGCCGGGCTCGGTAGCAAGACAAACGGGATGAGGTGTCATCAAAACAACCTCTGCGCCGATTTCATAAAGAGCATTTATGAAATTCTGGATATTTCTGCGGTAGGTAGCAATAGGCTTTACTGTGGTGCCTGTTGTGTCAATAGCCGCATCGTTCATTCCCAAGCAGATGAAAACGATGTCGGGGTCCTTTGCAATAACATCCTTTTCAAAACGAAGGCGGGCATTGTAGGTAGAATCGCCGCTTACGCCTGCATTGATTATTGTAGAATTGGGATATTTGGATGTTAAAAGGCTTGTATAGCGGCTACTTCCGCCTAATGCGGTTATGCTGTCGCCAAAGAAAAGTATCTTTTTGCCGTCAAGATTGGAAGCGGCAGATGCAGAAAAGGGGATTAGGGCGCAAAGCATCACCGACACAAGCAAAACGGCAATCAAACGAACCGATTTTTTCATAAACAACCTCTCTAATACTCTTTTATTATCTATCATTTTATCATATCTTAAAAGCTCGGGCAAGGAAAACTTGATTGTTGATGTTCACAAAATACCTTTCCTTTTTTTGTGTATTTGGAATAAACACTCCCCTATTGGCAAAAATATCTATACAGACATAAACTGAAATTAAAAAAGAGGAGTGTTCAACAGTGAAGTTTCAAAACGGCGAAGATGAGATCCGCCGAGGGGACATATATTATGCCGACCTGAGTCCCGTCGTCGGCTCTGAGCAAGGCGGTATCAGACCTGTTCTTATAGTTCAGAACAACATGGGCAACCGTTACAGCCCTACGGTAATAGCCGCCGCAATAACAAGTAAAACCGGAAAAACCAAGCTTCCTACCCATATAGAGGTTTCTGCAGGAGAAAATGTTACGGGAGCAAATTCCTGCGGATTGGCAAAAAATTCAATTATCCTGCTTGAGCAAATCAGGACAATCGACAAGCGCAGGCTTAAGGAAAGAATGGGAACTCTTGATGATTCTACAATGCATCAGGTTGACAGCGCAATCGGAATAAGCTTTGGTTTGAATTAATTTTGTTTTCAAGCAAATAAATAAGGCTGATATTAGTTTTCTACTTATATCAGCCTTTAAGTTATTTTGTTTCGTTACTATTTCCAGCTTGCTTTGGCTTGAATATAACTAACATAGATACAACAACCATAGCTGCCGCCAAAATTCCAAGAATAACCGCCAGCCAAATCGGCATACCCTCCTTTGGATTATCGGGAATAACAATATCCCCTGAGGGTTCGGAGGAATCGGGCTTATTAAAGGAGGTTTCAAATCTTTCGGGAGCAACCACCGTTACCTTAATTTCATGCTCCTGAGAATAGCCAAAGCCGTCGGTTACTCTTACGGTAAAGCTATCCTCACCCTCAAAGCCTTGGTCTGTACTGAAAATAAGGTTTTTCTTGTTTGCGCCTGCAACCACATTTCCATGTATAGGCATTTTCGGAAATTCGATTTTAATATCGTCAAGATAAGAATCGTCATCGTTTATGCTTAGATTAAGGGTGATATTCGTGTCGCCGTTTACCAATTCAATCTCGGTTTCGGTTTCAAGAACAGGAGGAAGATTGGAATAGGTATAATGGATAAACCTAAATGTCAGATCATAAAGCCTGCGAAGATAAATCCCCTTGGGAGTGCTCATGTCACCATAGCACATTGTATAATAAACCTCGCCAAAGCCTTGGTCAAAGACCTTTAATGAGGTCATATATCCCTTGGATTTTCCGTTATAAAGATATCCCTCGTAATTAAAGCCTGCCTTTTGGTAATCGTCCCCTTGAAATGCATCCAAATCGGCAATTTCTATTTCAACGCCCATTTGGTATTTGTTGGCGGTGTCGGCACATTCGGATATAACATCCAAGCCAAAGCCGTTTTCGTTATTATAAACAGCATTAGGCTTCATCAGGCTGTCGCTGAACCCAAAGGATTTCCAAGAATCAAAGCCCGATGCAAGGTAATCAAAGGAAATAATCGTTTCGTAATTCTTTTCATGAACATAATCGTTCATTTCGGTTAGCAAAATAACCTCATGGTCGGAATTGCCATAATCAAACTGACTGCTTCCCCAAGAAAATCCGCCCAAGGACAAAGCCTCGTATTTTTTCTCTTGAAAACAAGAAAGGCATTTATCGATATACCATTTTACAATCCCATTACGCTCATTAAATGTACGGCAATATTCATCAAAGCCGTCGTTATTTATATCGCCAAAGGGCTTTGAGATTATTTGGGGATAGGGTATTGTGAAAAAGACCTTGAATTTCTTATCAACCCCAACCTTGGCAAACGCCTTTTCGGCAGCACGGTTGAGAGAATCCATATCCTCAAGGGTACGCTGAATATAAAGCTCCCAATCGGACATTATTCCCCCTGCTTGGGAATAGCCTGCAATAATACCGCCCGAGGGATAAACAGAAGCGCAAGGCGAAAAAATCATTCCGTCGAACATCAAGCCCCCGATTTCACCGTTTGAGTCCAAATAAGCCACATAGGGCAAAAGCTCCTCCTCGGTATATTCCGAAAGGAGAGGAAATTCGCCGTTATATCCGTTTTCAACTCTTACAATATCCGAAACACCTGCAACAGATTGAGGATAGGCACCCGAGGAAATGTCGGTAAATGAGGTCACCTTGCTTTCCTTACCCGAAAGCTCTTTTTCGCCGTAAACCTGGATTTCGTCGCAATACATAAGCTTGTCGCAGGAAATTTCGATTTTTACAAATCTTGCGGAATAAACCTCGTCAAGCTTAATTAAGGCATCATATTTTTCAACAGCAGAGCTGCTTGTTTGGTAATTTGTTATATATTTTCCGCCGTAGCCGAAATTAACGCCGTCGTCGGAAAGGAGAACATTAATATATCTTGGAGCATAGATACCCGATGCTTTTGAATGAAGAAAGCCTGCCTTGATATAGGAAACAGCCATTTCCTCGCCTAGGTCAAAGGTTATAAAACGGCTTCTGCCGCCCTTAGACCTATACCATTCCTCTGAATCCTCGGAGGAAGAAGCAAAATTACCGTCGGTAAGCTGACCGTTATCAATATCATAATCTCCCTGCCCCAAGGCACCAAGGGATGAATCGGTCTTTTCGCCCCGTTGGATGCTGTATGTAAGCCCTTGAACCAGATTAACATTCAAAGGCTCTCCCAGAGATGCCAAGGGCAAAAGAGCAAAAACATATATAGTTGAAATAAAGAATATTATCAACCTTTTAGCCATTGGCTTCCTCCGTAATAATGTCATAATAAATCTCTGCCATAATAGCATGGCCCTTTTTGTTTGGGTGAGGGTCTACTCCGAAAATATTGTTCAAAAGGTCAAAGCCTGCGTTGGTTAACCCTTCGGACGATGCCTCAAAGGCCTCTGCAACGGGAGCGACCTCATAAGAAAGCTTATCCGAATATTTCTCGATAACCTCATTCAAGGGCTCAACCGCTATTTCACCCCATTTGGAAAGGTCCAAGGATTCATCAATACCCTTTAATTCAAGGCGCATATCCTTATATGGGTTATAAACCGTTTGAATTATAATTTTTGCATTTGGGTTAATTCCCCTAATAACAGCCGCAATTTCGGGTATTTCCTGTTCAAGCCTTTGACCTGCTTCTGCCACAATTGAGGCAAAGCCGTCGCCGTTCAAAGCATCGTTTGCGGATTTAAAAAGCATATTCAAGGTTTCCCTTGCATAATCCAATGCTTCTCTTTGGCTTTTATCCTTTGCAAACAGATAACGAAAATAGTCTATAAACACCTTGGGCTCAAGGTTCCCTGCCAAATCGGCAAAGCCGTCAAGCTTAGAAAGCTTACCGAGAACATTGTTCCCTCCGATGCTTATAATAACATAATCACATCTTCCAAGCTCGGCAGGATATTCACCCTTAAGGCTATCCAAAAGCTGATTACCCGTAATGCCGTCAACAGCATAATTATAGGTTTTCACCTTTGCGTAATCGGCAAAAAGCTTTTCCTCAAGAATAGCAGAAAACCGTTGTCTTTCAGGGTTCTCCAAGCCATAGCCTCTTGCAATAGAATCGCCCAAAACAACAATTTCCAATTCGCCTGCAGTTCCATTGGCGGTTTCTTTGGCATTTGCATTGGTGGTTCCGTTGGCGGTTATACCGCTGTTTAAGCAAAAAAATGACAAAACAAACATAAGAGTAATTACAGAAAATATTCTTCTCATTGATTTATATTTTCCTTTTTAAATTAGTAAAGAGAAAATCCCCTTCAAAAGCTTATTATTTCCACCAATACAATTTTTATTTTATATAATACTTTCCAAAAAATCAAGAGCAACAAAGCTACATTTACGATTTTTTTGAATATATTTATATCAAGGAGTGATTACAATGTCAGAAAGCTCAAATTCAAGCTTTATTCTGGGAAACTGTCTTGCGGCAATCTCGGCTGTTCCTATGGAAAACTCTATCGCCGCCACAGACGGATTCCATTCCGAAATACATTTATTTGACCATAACGGCGTTCAAGCAGGATGCGTTAATACACTAAGACCTTATCGCAGGCTGCGCTCCGACGGATGCTCGGGTTATACGGCTCAGGGCTGCTGTAACAGCTCGAGAATATATTTCCTTGACGAGAATTTCCGTGAAACCGATTTTCTTGACCTTAATACAAAAAGAGGATGCTCCTGCGGAGGCGGATATGAATCCGAAATGACCGATTCCATGACGGTTTGTATTGGAAGCGAAAGATTTATTGTAGGCGCATTCAGAAAAAATGCCTATCTTTTTGATTTAAGGGGCAAACGGCTTACAAGGCTGTGTGAAGCAACAGACGGCGAGATTTTAACCGATTTTGTTTACACAGGGGACGGCATTTTTGCCATGGGAGCATTAAACGGAAGCACCACAACCATATCTGTTTCGGATAACGGAGCCACAACAAGAGGAATTTTGCAAAGCTGTTATACCCTTAGGATGCTTATACCTATA
>JAZSFY010000099.1:0-11122 GCA_045532415.1 Eubacteriales bacterium
GCCGTTTTCAAAAGCGATAACGCCTTCAGCAGTATCTTCAACATCAATTTTAGCGTGGCCTCTGTTAGCGATAGTAGCGTCAACATAGGAAACGGGAGAATTGACGAGATAACGCATAAGGTCGAGAGTGTGGATAGCCTGGTCGATGATTACACCGCCGCCTTCCTTGTCCCAAGTACCCTTCCAGTCGCTTTTGCCGTAATAAGCATCGGAACGGTCCCAAGTAACATAGCACTTTGCAGACTTAACTGCGCCGAGAGTACCGTCGTCGAGAAGCTTCTTTGCCAAAAGTGCGCCTGCGTTATATCTATTCTGGAATACGCAGGAGCAAACAACACCGTTTTCCTTAGCGGCATCGATCATTGCTCTTGCATCCTCGATTTCGATAGACATGGGCTTTTCGGTAAATACGTGCTTGCCTCTCTTGCTGCATTCGATAGAAACGATAGGATGCAAATAGTGGGGAAGGCAGATGTGAACAACATCGATATCTTCCTTTTCAAGCATTTCGATATAGTCATAATAAGCTTTTACACCAAATTCGGCAGCCTTTGCATCAGCTCTGTCCTTCTTAACATCGCAAACAGCAACCAATTCAGCATCAGGACATCTTACGATGCTTACAGCATGCATAGGGAAAATGTTACCGCAGCCGATAACGGCAGACTTGAACTTTTTCATAAGTAAAACCTCTTATTTTTAAATTAATTATCAAGGGGGATTATAACATAAAAAATCAGGATTTCAAGAGCTTTTTAATATTTTTTAAATTTTGGCACTATTGCCTATAAAAAACGCGATTCAGCTTCTTAAAATAGCCAAAATCAATATTATTTATGGTTTCTGCGGTGGTACGTACACACCATTTACCGCTATCGTCGCCGGGCACATTCATTCTTGCATCGCTGCCGAAGCCGCACATATCCTGAAAAGGAATTATTGCCAAAACAGCATTAGAGCGCCACAAGGTTTCGATTATTTTTCTGCAGGCAGGAGCAACATAACCGCCTCTGCCCCAATCCAAGCCGTCAAAGCTGCAATAATCCAACGCAAAGGCTCTTTCCTCCTCGGTTGCCTCCCAAAGCCAGCCCAAAAGGGTGTTATTATCATGTGTACCTGTATAGGCAATACAATTTTCGGGATAATGGTGAGGAAGGTGAGATGAATCTGCGCCGGGCTCGAATCCGAATTGGATTATCTTCATTCCGGGGAATCCGCTGTCCTTTAACAAATCCACAACGTCCTGACCAAATTCGCCAAGGTCCTCTGCAATAACGGGAACCTCGCCCAATTCCGCCTTAACCGCATTGAAAATAGACATTCCGGGGCCCTTTTCCCATTTGCCTGCCTTTGCGCTCTTTGCATCGCCGGGGATTGCCCAATAGGAGGCAAACGCGCGGAAATGGTCGATTCTCAGCATATCGTAAATTTCAAAGGAACGGCTTATTCTGTCGATCCACCATTTATAGCCTGTTGCCTTATGCTGAGCCCAATTGTAAAGAGGGTTGCCCCAGAATTGACCGTCCTCGGAGAAATAATCGGGAGGACAGCCTGCTACATGTGAGGGCTTATAGGTTTCGGGGTCTACATCGAAAAGCTCGGGAGCCGACCAAAGGTCTGCGCTGTCGCGGGAGACATAAATAGGCATATCGCCGATTATCTTTATTCCCAAATCGTTAATTTCCTTTTTGGTCTTTTCCCATTGAGTATAGAACAGATATTGAACAAAGCCGTGATAACCGATTTCGTTCTTTAATTCATCGGCAAGCTTTAACGCCTCGGAATATTTCGAGCCTCTTTCCCATTCCCAAAACTTTTTGCCTTTATTTTCCGCCTTTAACGAACGGTAAAGACAATGGGCGAAAAGATTCTTTTCCTTAATAAATTCATCAACGCTTTCCTTTTGATACTCATTCAATCTTGAATAAGCAAGGCGCATCAGGCTTTCTCTTTTTTCTCTTGCGAAGGCATAATCTGCGGTAAAGGGGGTACCCGAATATTCATTGGTCGCCGCCTCGGACAGATAAACATAGCCCTCCTTTACCATAAGCTCGGGGCTTATGTAAAGCTCGTTGCCTGCAAATGCGCTGTCGGAGCCGTAAGGTGAATTTGCATAATCAAGGGGAGTGAAGGGCAAAACCTGCCAATAGGAAAAGCCCATTTCCTTAATGCTTCTTGCAAAATCAACCGCTTCCCTGCCGAATACACCAACGCCGTATTTAGAAGGAAGGGCGGAAATGCTCATAAGCACACCGCTGCTTCTTTTTATTGTACTCATATAATAACTCCTTTGTTTTTTATCAAACGATAAACTGCAAAACACAAAATACAGAATAGATACACAAAAGAAGGATACCTTGCCAACGTGATAATTTTTCACGGACAAGCGTAGGTACAGTCATGACGGCCATAACCGTAAGCATAACGGGAATATCAATAATCAAAGAGGAATTGATTCCTGCAACAGTGCCCGACACAGGTATTTCAAAGGGGCTTATGGTTATTGCCATGCCGCTGACCAAAACCAAATTGAACAAGTTGGCACCTATAATATTTCCCAAAGAAAGAGAGCCATGTCCTTTAATAAGCGAAGTGATAGCCGTAACCAATTCGGGCAACGATGTTCCCAATGCAACTATAGTCAAGCCTATGACCTTTTCGGAAACTCCGAACTTTTCTGCCAAAATAATAGCATTGTCAACCAAGAAATCGGCGCCGAATGCAATTAATACCGCACCCAATACCAAAAGAACAATATCCTTGAGAAGGCTGTCCTTGGTTCCCGATTCGGTAGTTTCGACAACATGGTCTTCTCCGCTGAATCTTTCCAAGTCTTCTTCACTCGTTATATTGCCTTCTTTTTCTTCAATCTTAACGGTTTCGACCGATGCCGCAGTTTTTTTCATGCGCAAAACAGTCAGAACCATATATGCTACGAACGAACAAAGAAGAATTATTCCAACCGCACGGCTGAAATAACCGGTAAAATAGGAAACTCCGCAATAAAAAGCCGCAGTTCCAAAGAAAAATACTACAGGCAACACCATACTTTTTCTAACAGCAGGGCCGGGTTTAATAGCAATGGTTATGGCAGCGATCAAGGAAGTATTGCAGATAATTGAACCTATGGCATTACCGTAGGCAATAGAACCGCTGCCCTGAAAAGCTGCTCCCGCCGAAACCATAACCTCGGGCAATGTAGTACCGATAGATACAACGGTTGCACCGATAAGCAACTCGGGCAAATGAAAGCGGCGGGCAATACCCGTTGCACCGTCAACAAACCAATCTCCGCCCTTGATCAACAAAGCGAACCCCAAAATCAACATCAAAATAGGAATAAGCATATTCAATTCTCCTTATTTGTCAGCAAACATCTTTAAATATAGTCTAGATAGTATATCACGATTTTTAATGCGATACAATGTTTTTTGACATTTTTAGACCGAAAAAATTATTTTTGTTTGCATTGTGTTCTTTTTGTGGTACAATAATAAAAAGAAAAACATCCAAGGAGGATGAACAACTTGTTAAATGATATTTTAACAGCAAAAAAAGCTATATTTTTGCCAAACGCTCATACCGAGCTTCGGGGGCAATATTCCCGTTCAAGAGGTGTTACCCTTGTTTGCGGTAATCTTACAGGCAATTCAAGGCAGGACACATCGGGAACCTCGGCAAGAGTTTATAAAAACGGTGTTTTCGGCTTTTCCTCAATAGCTGAATATTCTTCCGAGGCGGCAGAATCGGTTTTGCGCGCCGCAAGCGACAATGCCGATTTTCTCGACCGTCATTTAATGAAAAGCAAGCCCTCCCTTCCCATATTGGGAAACGACCGTAAATTTACCGAAATCGGAATAAAGGACCCTGAGCAAAAACGTTATATCGATTTTGCAAAGGAAATTGACGATTATATTAAGAACAAATACAAAAATCTCGTAAGCAGAACCGTTGCGGTAAGAGAGGATTCTACCGAAAAGCTTATTTGTGTTTCCGACGGATGCGATGCCCACATAGCTTTGGGACGTTGCTATGTTTATGTTTTTCTTAATGCCGAAACACCAAGCGGGCTTCCCGTAGAATTGTTTAAGGCTTTCGGCGGTGAAGGAAGCTTTGAGGATAATTTCAAATCTCCCCATATGCTCTATCCCCAGATAGACAAGCTTTACGACCAGCTTATGGCAAAGCGCGAGGGCGTTTATGCCGATGCAGGCATGAAAACTGTTGTCCTCGGCGGTATGATGACAGGTATGCTTGCTCATGAGGCTGTGGGCCATACGGTTGAAGCCGACCTTGTTTTAGGAGGAAGCGTTGCGGCGCACAATCTGGGCAAGGAGGTTGCAAGCGAAATTGTCAGCCTGACCGATTTTGCCAACACGGCATTTGGCGAAAGGGTTCCCCTTCCCGTTTATGTTGATGACGAGGGCGTTATTGCCAAGGATGCAAAAATAATCGAGAACGGCGTTCTTGTTGGATATATGAACAACCGCCAATCGGCTCAGCATTTCGGCATGGAGCCCTGCGGAAACGCAAGAGCATGGTCATTCTCCGACGAGCCTTTAATAAGAATGAGAAACACGGCGGTTCTCCCCGGCAAGGACAAGCTTGAGGATATTATTGCAAGCGTTAACGACGGCTATTACCTTATTGATTCCACCAACGGACAGGCAGACACAACAGGAGAATTTATGTTTGGTGTTTCTATGGGATATGAAATCAAAAACGGCAAGCTTGGAAAAGCGCTTCTTGATACAACAATTTCGGGTGTTGCCTTTGAAATGCTTAAAACCGTTGATATGGTTTCCGACGAAATAACCTGGTCAAGCTCGGGCTATTGCGGAAAGAAGCAGCCTATGTCGGTAAGCATGGGCGGTCCTGCACTCCGTTGCAAGGTTATGATTGGAGGTCGCTGATATGGATAAATATATAAATATCGGAAGCTTTATTCTTTCTCTTGCTAAGGAGAAGGGTGCCGAAACGGCGGTTTGCTCGGTATCCGAAAGCGAAATCCGAGAGTTTAATGTAGACGGAAACGAATTTTCGCTTTTCCGTACCTTGTTCAACAGATATGTTACAATTACAATGTATATGGGAAAGCGAAAGGGCTCGGTTTCGGTAACAAGCTTTGACGAAGCCGCCTTGAAAACCGCTGTTGAAAATTGCGCCCTTGCAGCACAAAGCTCCAATCCCGATGAATGCTGGGAAATCGCAAGAGATATTGGCGAAAAGCATTTCGAGCAGGGTGCAATTGTTCCCGATACCGACAAGCTTTTCTTCCGCGCAAAGGAATTATTGGATGACATTAAGGAAAAGCATCCTAAAATAATTATCGAGCAGATGATTGTTTCCCATGTTACCCGAAAGGGAGCATATATGACCACCACGGGAAACACCTATACCTCTCACCGAGGAAGATATTCAGCCGACCTGATGTTTTCTGCCCACGAGGGCGAAAAATCAACCTCCTTTTACAGCAGTGATGTTACGGTTGACAATCTTGAAAAGCCCTTTATTCAATGTGCTATGATTGACAAGGACCTGACTGATGTTGAAGCGCAGATATATTCCAATCCTACCAAAGGGAAATTCCAAGGCACGGTTATTTTCACCCCTGCCTGCGTTGCAGGAACTGTTTTCGGAAACATTTGCGGCAATTTTGCTTCCGACAGCTCACTTTTGGAGGGCACCTCTATTTGGAAGGACAAATTAGGTCAAAAGGTTGCCGACGAAAGAATAACCGTTTCATTCAAGCCTCATGACCAAAGAATTGTTTGCGGTGAACGCTATACAGGCGAAGGCTTTATTTCCGAGGATTTTGATTTTATTAAAAACGGCAGACTTGAAAGCTTCCTAATTTCTCAATATGTTGCCAACAAAACAGGAAACACAAGAGCAAAAAACACATCGGGCGCTATGATAATCCAAAATGGCGAAAAACCTATTGATGAAATTATCAAAAATGTGGAAAAGGGTGTTATTATAGGAAGATTTTCGGGAGGAAGCCCCGGTGCAAACGGAGAATTTTCGGGTGTTGCCAAAAACGGCTTCTTTATCGAAAACGGAAAAATCACTTCCGCTTTAAGCGAAACCATGATAAGCGGTAATTTTGCCGAAATGCTTAATAATCTTGTTGATATCAGCAGTGAAACATTAGTTGACGGCGGAATTGTTGCCCCTTATATGGCGTTTGACGGAATAACTATTTCGGGTAAATGATTATGAAAAGAGCAATTTGTTTAATTCTAATAACGGCGTTTATCGCCGTCTTACTTACCGCCTGCGGAGAAAACGAGGAGATTATCACCAACGTTAAATTCAGCGTTTATGAAAGCAACGGAAGCGACATGATAAGCTTTTATACAACAAGCGAAGCCGAAATTAACGGTAAATGGGATTATTCTTTGGACAACAGCCAAATTTTAACGGTTTTCCATGATACCGAAAGCAAACAGGAATTTGGCAGTCTTTTTGAAAAGAAAACCGCATCCTACCGTACAATTATTCTAAAGCCTGTTGCCGAGGGCGAGGCTTTTATAAGCTTCAAAACCTCTAAGGGGGAATCGGAATACAGCTTTAAGCTTACCGTAACAAAGGACAAAAACGGCGTTCTCCGCATTAAGGGCGAAAGCACAACAAAATAAATTGTATAATCAGAGATTTTTCGTTTAAAAGGGAAATCTCTGATTTTTTTAAAAGAAAATGTCGATTTGCCTTTACAAATGAATAAATTTATAGTATAATACCCAAGAATCGTTTTAACATAATAAAGTGAGGAATTTGTATCATGAAAAAACTTTTATCCATTGCTCTTTCTGTTTTGATGATTTTCACAACTGTTGTCTGCTTCGCATCCTGCGGCAAGAAGGACAGCGATTGGGCGAAAATCGAAGAAAAGGGCTATTTTGTTTGCGGTATTACCGAATATGCGCCTATGAACTATTACGAAAACGGCGAATTGGTTGGATTTGATACCGAATTTGCAAAGGCTGTTGCCGAAAAGCTTGGTGTTGAGGTTAAATTCCAGACAATCGACTGGCCCAACAAGTATATGGAGCTTAACAGCGGCACAATCGACCTTATCTGGAACGGCTTTACCTACGGCGTGGAAAGCGACGGTGTTTCCCGTACAAATTATGTTGACTTTACCTATTCCTATCTCGAAAACCGTCAATGTGTAGTTACCAAAACCGACCGCTTGGAGGAATTTGCAACCAAGGAATCCTTCGCAGGTAAAAACGGTGTTGCAGAGGGCGGCTCCTCCGGTCAGGCTGTTGCAATCGAGCTTGCAGGCGACGAAAGCAAGGTTACAACCTTCACAGCACAGTCCAAGGCTTTGACCGAGGTTATTGCAGGCACAGCAGATTTTGCTGTTATCGACTATCAAATGGCTAATTCTATGGTAGGCAAGGGCGATTACGCTTCCCTTTCTATCAACAACGCTCACCAGCCCGAATCTGAGGTTTACGCTATCGGATGCAGAAAGGGCAGCGACCTTACCGAAAAAATTAACGAGGCTATCGTGGCTCTTTCCGAGGACGGTACTCTTGCAAAGCTTGCCGAAAAGTACGGCTTGTCTAACGACCTTATTCAGAATATCGGTAAATAAAATTCAAAACATAGGTAAGTAAAATGAGTTTCTTGTCTGTTACCGAAACCCTTTTAGAGGGCTTTGGTGTAACCTGTCTGCTTTTTATCCTAACCCTTGTGCTTTCCCTGCCGTTCGGCTTGGTTATCGCCTTTGGCTCTATGTCAAAGTTCAAGCCTATTTCATGGTTTTGCAAGCTTGTGGTTTGGGTAATCCGCGGAACTCCCCTTATGCTTCAGCTTTTTGTGGTGTTCTATGTTCCCGGAATGCTTTTTGATGTTCAATTATTCACAGGGGAAAACGGACGCTTCACAGCCGCATTGGTGGCATTTGTAATAAACTATGCCTGCTATTTCTCGGAAATCTACCGAGGCGGAATCGAAGGCGTGCCCAAGGGACAATATGAGGCGGCACAGGTTTTGGGAATGACATCCCGTGAAGTGTTCTTTAATGTAATACTTATGCAGGTTGTTAAGAGGATTCTTGCACCTCTCAGCAACGAGGTTATAACTCTTGTTAAGGATACCTCGTTGGCACGTGTTATTGCAGTTGCCGAAATATTTTATGTTAATGAAATGGACTTTCTTTCCAAGGCGATGGTTTGGCCCATGTTCTATATTGCGGTTTTCTTCCTGCTGTTCGTCGGCGGATTGACATTGCTTTTCCGCTACTGCGAAAAAAAGCTTTCCTATTATAGCATTTAAGGTGAACTATGGCTTTTCTTGAAGTAAGAAATCTAAAAAAACGCTTCGGCACTACAGATGTTCTTCATGGTATTAACTTTTCCATGGAGAAAGGAGAGGTCGTTGCAATATTAGGCTCCTCGGGTGGAGGAAAAACAACGTTTTTACGTTGCTTGAACTTCCTCGAAATGGCTAACGAGGGTACAATTTGTATAGATGACGGCTTTAAGTTTGACGCATCCAACGAATATACTCCTGCCGAAATCCGTGCTATGCGATTAAAGCTGGGCTTGGTTTTCCAATCCTTCAACCTTTTTCCTCAGCACACCGCATTGAAAAACATTTATATGCCCCTTCAATTACGCTCTAAGGAAAAGATTCGACAAGAAATACCCTTTGGCAGAGCCCGCAGAGAGGCATATTCAAAGGCGTTGGAGGAAAACATCCAAAAGGCAAAGGAGCTTTTGAACGAGGTTGGCTTGTCCCAAAAGATGAACAACTATCCCTGTCAGCTTTCGGGCGGTCAGCAGCAGAGAGTCGCTATAGCAAGAGCATTGGCGCAGGAGCCTGCGATACTTTGCTTTGACGAGCCTACAAGCGCCCTTGACCCTGAATTAACCGGCGAGGTTTTGAGAGTTATTAAGGAATTGAAGGACCGCGGACGGACAATGCTTATCGTTACCCACGAAATTGAATTTGCCCGTAACGTTGCCGACCGAATCGTTTTCTTTGCCGACGGCGTTATCGAAGAAGAAGGCACACCTGCCGAATTCTTCTCACATCCCAAATCCAAAAAGACAGAAGCATTTTTACAGCATATACTTGAATAACATAAAAACGATAGATTTCTGTTTTGAAATCTATCGTTTTTTGATTAGAGTGAGTTGTTCAACTCACTCTATATTTGAAGCTTTATCGCCTCGGTATTATCCTCGGAATATTCAAGCTCCTCGGAAATAATACGTCCGATTGTTACAATATCATTTTCGCCCTTGGATATTAAGCAGGCAAAAAGCCTTTCGCAAAACAGACAAAAGCCCAGATTGATTCTGAATTCCTCGGAATCCTCCGATTCGGTACAATGTCTGTAAACAAAATATGCCAATGCTCTGTCAAGATATTTCCAATACCTTGAATCCGAATTTGTCCATGAGGTATATTGGCAAAGCATTTCTCTGTGGGCTTCATCCAAATATTCAAGAGAGGAAATAACATCTCTCCACCGTGTATCCGAAATTAAATAGGGAGAAACATTATATTTTTTATAAATAAGCTGAAGCTTTTCATCATGTGAAAGAGAATCGTCGGCAAGAACCGAATATATCCATTCTCTATGAGAAAGAGAATCGAAATCATATTCAAATTCCTCCTCGTCGGCTTCGCCCATAACTATAAATTTATTATAGCTATCCGAATTAAGGATGATTCGGCATGCTTCCTCGCAAGCCATACCCAGCCCAACCTCTTTGCCTTTGGAGGAATAATTATAAAAACGGGGATGCTCACGGCAGATATGGCAAAGATAATCCTCCCCGAGATTTAAAATTATCTCGCACAAGCCCTTCTCATTCAAATGAGGGCATTTTTCATGAGAACCAAGCCTGAAATGAGGAGTTTCCCCAAGCTCTATACTTGATATAAGCTTATCTTTATAACAATGGCAGACATTATTGTATTTCTCCATTGCTTTTTCATCAATATCGATTTCCCAGCCGATACAACAGCTGTGAGAGCATTTGTCTGCTATGCAGGCAAATTCCTTGTAATATTCGGGCGCGTATAATTTCATAATTATATCTTTACAATGCCCAAAACGTCAAGAATAGAGGAAACAAGGATAAGAACAATAAATATAGGCGCAATATATTTTATCATTATTTCAAAAACCTTTTTGCGCTTGAAAGGCTTACCCATTTCAATTTCGTCTGTGAGAGTTTTGGTTTTAATAACATATCCGATGAAAAGGCTTGTAAGCAATGCTACAATAGGCATAAGAATGCTATTGGAGAAGAAGTCGAACATATCCAAGATAGAAAGACCTGCTACAGAAACATCCTTCCAAACGCCAAAGCCTAAGGAAGAAGGCAGACCGACAATTGCACAGCCGATAAACACAACTATGCAGGTGAATTTTCTGTTCCAGCCGAATTTGTCACGGAAAATAGAAACAACGGTTTCCATAAGAGAAATCGAGGAGGTCAACGCCGCAAAAAGCACAAGAAGAAAGAACAATGCTCCGATAATGCTTCCGCCGATGCCGTCAATGCTGTTGAAAACCTTAGGCAGGGTTACAAACATCAAGCCGGGGCCCTTGCCCAACGCCGCCTCGTCACCTCCCGAGAAGGAGAACACCGCAGGAATAACCATAAGACCTGCGAAAAATGCGATTCCTGTATCGAAAAGCTCGATTTGCTTAACCGATGATTCGATGCTGACATCCTTTTTCATATATGAGCCATAGGTTATCATAATGCCCATTGCCAAGGACATCGAATAGAAAAGCTGACCCATAGCCGCAAGAACTGTTGTTGCCGAAAATTTAGAAAAATCGGGGGTTATATAATAAAGCACACCGTCCATTGCGCCGGGCATTGTCATAGAATAAATGGATATTGCCACGGTGAGAACAACAAGAATCGGCATCATAAATTTGCTTACCTTTTCAACACCCTTTTCGACGCCGAAAAGCACAACCAAAGCGGTTAATCCTATGAAAATCAAAAACCAGCCGATAGGCTCAAAGGGTTTTGCAATAAAGCTTTCAAAATATCCTTCTTGAGCGGAAATATCACCTTGACCCGAAACAAAAACCGAAAAATATTTTGTAACCCAACCGCCGATTACCGAATAATAA
>JAZSFY010000137.1:0-3158 GCA_045532415.1 Eubacteriales bacterium
AACAACAATTTCTTTTTTCTTCCTCTCTAAGGCGGTTTTACAATTAGGACAAAAGTGGCTTCTTCTGAGATAAAGCCAACTACAATCAGATCGTGTGATTTTTCCGTGAATCATTAGTTACCTCCTGTCAAGACGGAGTAATTCTGATTAGATAACTATATCCAAACAGCCCCGTATTTGTACCTTTTATAAAGAATACCGTCTGCACCGTATTTCTATTAAAAAGCGTATAACTAGAACCTATACATAATTATACAAAAAATTCAACTATAAATCAATACTTTGTATAACAAAAAGGCTGCTGACAACTAAATGTCAGCAGTCTGAATTGGAATGATTTAATTTCCGTCCTTGGTATCATCCGAGGGAATCAAAATAGAGGTGTTATCGCTTCCTGTCATAACATTGGGAAGCTCACCGTTCCATTTTTCGAGGTAATGCTCCTTGATTATCTCGTCTGTGAGAGAATCGTTGATAATTTTGTTTGCGGCAGCTTCTGCCTCAGCGGCAATCTTCAATGCTTCTGCCTCTGCCTTTGCGATTTCGATTTCAGCCTCTGCCGCTTTCAGCTTTGCGGTTGCCTCTGCTTCGGCTTGGGCGATTTTGGTTTCGTTTTCGTATTCAGCCTTTAATTTAGATTGCTCTGCAATCATTTTTTCTTCAACAGCCTGCTCGAAAGCATCGGAAAAATCGATATTTGTAAGAACCACGGTGTTTACGTTAACGAAATAATCGTTGCCGATTGCTTCTTTAATAGCGGCTTCAACCGCAGGGGACATGGATGCACGGTCTGCGATAATATCCATTGCCTTATAGGAGGAAAGGATAGACTTGGTCTTTTCGATAGCGATAGATTGGATTCTGCTTTGGAGAGTAGCAAGAGAGCCATATTGGTTTGCAACCTCCAAAACCTTGTCGTCCATAATCTGATATTGAAGTGTCATCTGAATGTCCATTGTCTGAGCATCGGAGGAATATGCCGAAGCGAGAATATCCACATTCTGCACCTTTGTGTCATAATAGTCATAGGTGTTTGTAAGCCAGAAGGAAAAATATGTACCCGGGGTTTTAACAGTCTTTGCTTCACCCAAAACCTTTTCAACTGCAACCTCACCTGTTTGTACTGTGTGGAAGCTCATGGGGAACACTGCCAAAGCCAAAACGGCAACAACAATAAGGATAATGGGCATTGTGGGCATAGGTGTCTTTTTAGCAGGAATAACACCCTGACGTTTTGCGGTTTTAATGTTTTCCGCGTTCTTTTTGTATTGGTTTGAAGCCACAACGCACAAGGCGATTATAGCAACAATAAGGACCAAAGCGATAATAATACCGATAGCCATAAGAAAATCTCCTTTGTAAATTTAATAGGGCTATTATATACCCTATTTGTGAATAATTCAATAAATCTTCATTGAAATTTTTTAAAATACTTTAATTTGTTAGTGGGCTATTGCTTTTTTGAGTAAAAGGTAGTATAATGTCTGTTATTGATGAGCTTTTTATAATAAAGAGGTAGCATAGATATGGAAAACAGAATTTTCAATAAAGAAATGGAATGTATGCCCCGAAAGGAATTGGAGGCATTACAGCTCGAAAGATTAAAGGCTTTGGTGGACTACTGCGAAAAAAATTCGGAGTTTTATGCAAAGCGCTTGGCAAAGGCAGGTGTTACTGCCGACAAGATTAAATGTCTTTCGGATATTCAGTATATTCCCTATACAACAAAAGACGATTTGAGAGATACCTATCCCTTTGGTATGCTTTCGGTGCCTATGGAGAAAATTGTGAGAGTTCATGCTTCCTCGGGTACCACAGGTAATCCTACGGTTGTTGCTTATACAAGAGAGGATATGGAAAACTGGTCGGAGCAGGTTGCAAGATTGGCGATTGCCGCAGGCGCACATGAGGGCACTATTGTTCAAATCTGCTTTGGCTACGGTATGTTTACAGGTGCGCTCGGTTTGCATTACGGCTTGGAAAAGATTGGCGCAACCGTTGTTCCGACTTCCTCGGGCAACACCGAAAAGCAGCTTAAGTTCATGAGAGATTTCGGCACAGATGCAATTGTTGCAACCCCTTCTTATTGTATGTATCTTGCCGAGGCTGCAAGAAATATGCAGGATAAATATCCTATGGAAAGCTATAAATTGAAATACGGTATTTTGGGCAGCGAGGGCTCTACACCCGAAATGCGTACCGCTATCGAAAACCATTGGGGCAACGGATTTTTCTGTACCGACAACTACGGTATGAGCGAATTGAACGGTCCCGGTATGTCTGGCGAATGTATGTACCGTGACGGCTTGCACATTAACGAGGACCATTTCTTGTGTGAAACCATCGATTCTGCAACAGGCGATGTTTTGGATAAGGGCGAAACCGGCGAATTGGTTGTAACTAACCTTACAAAGCGCGGATTGCCTATGCTTCGTTACAGAACCAAGGATATTACAAACATAAATTACGATACCTGTAAATGCGCAAGAACCAGCGCAAGAATGCATAAGATTATCGGCAGAAGCGACGATATGATTAAGGTTCGCGGTGTAAATGTTTTCCCCACACAGGTAGAAAGTGCGCTTATCGGCATCAACGGTATCAGCCCCAACTATCTTATCGTTCTCCGCAGAGAGGGTTACTCCGATTCTATGGAGGTAAGAGTAGAGCTTATCGACGGAAGCCTGCTTGACCGCTATGGCGAGCTTGTTGCCTTGCAGAAGCGCATCCACGATAATATTAAGAATATTTTGGGCATCGAAATTAAGGTAAGCCTTGTTGAACCCAATACAATCGAGCGCTTTACAGGTAAGGCAAAGCGTGTTCTCGATTTGAGAAACGAAAATAAGTAATTAAGGATGATTTGATATATGGAAAAGAAATTGCTTTTGGGAAATGAAGCTGTTGCGGCAGGTCTTTATGAGGCAGGCGTAAGAGTTATTTCCTCTTATCCCGGTACACCCAGCACCGAAATAACCGAAGCGGCATCCAAATATGACGATATGTATTCCGAATGGGCTCCCAACGAAAAGGTTGCCTTTGAGGTTGCGGTAGGCGCATCCTTCGGCGGCGCACGCTCCTTCTGCGCTATGAAGCATGTTGGCTTGAATGTTGCGGCAGACCCTCTTTACACAGCATCCTATATCGGCGTAAACGGC
>JAZSFY010000092.1:0-3183 GCA_045532415.1 Eubacteriales bacterium
TGGCCTCCGACTTGTTGTCAAGTCCTCCCAAGCATAGAATTCTTCCATGCAGTTAAGAGCCTTTGAAGTTGCATTAATAGAAAGACTTGCATTGTCATAATGCAAAAGGAAATTGATAATAGAAACGCCTGTGTCGAGCTGAACATTGTTGATTGTTACCTTAACGTTAACAATGTCGCCTGCCTTGTATGCCTCGGGAGCATCAATGGTAATGGAATATGATGCGGTTTCTGCAACAGCAGCAAAGGGAACCATAGCCAAAAGCATGATAGCAACCAAAGCAAGAGAAATAAATCTTTTCATTTCGGTATCCTTTCTTTGGAAATATTATGGATTTATATAAATAATACTTCATTTATCTCATATTGTCAAGGCGTTTGAAAGTAATTTGTTAGTTTTGAACAAATTGTAAAATTTGCAAAATATTGGATAATATGTAAAAAATGATAGGGGAATATTTTGAAAAAACTATTGAAATCTTCAAAAAAAGATGTATAATATATACTTGGTGATATTTATGGTCTCTAAGACAATTAAAATAGCTTTGGACGGGCCCTCCGGCTCCGGCAAAAGCACGCTTGCGAAAAAATTATCCAAGCACTATGGTTTCGTTTATATTGATACAGGAGCTTTGTATCGTACTATCGGTTTTTTTGTTTCTCAAAAGGGTATCTCTTCGGATGATGCGGCATCGATAATTGCTGTTCTTCCCGAAATCAAGATCGAAATGCGTCTTGAGGATGGCGGCAATGCCGTTTATCTTGACGGAAGAAAAATGGGCAATGAAATAAGAACTCCTCTTATTTCAAAGTATGCATCCGATGTTTCTAAAATACCTGAGGTTCGCGCCTTCCTTTTGGAAACCCAAAGAAGCATTGCCCGTGAAAACAATGTTATAATGGATGGCAGAGATATCGGTACTGTCATTCTTCCCGACGCTCAGGTTAAGATGTTTGTTACTGCTTCTCCCGAGGCAAGAGCAAAAAGACGCTTTGCCGAATTGAAGGAGCGCGGCGTGGAAACAACATTGGAAGAGGTTCTTTCCGATATGAAATGGCGCGATGCCAATGACAAAAACCGTGATGTAGCCCCTGCGGTTCCTGCCGAGGATGCTATTATGTTCGACAACTCCGATTTGGATATTGACGAAACTGTTTCCAATGCAATCTCAATAATAGATAAGGTTATTAAATAATGAACGGATATACAATTATTCGTGGAATAGCTCGCGTTTTTACCAAGCTTTGCTATTTTACCGAATATAAGGGCAGAGAAAACGAGCCTAGCGATGGCGGCGTTATAGTAATTGCCAACCACTCCTCATTTTTAGATCCCTTGTGTGTTGCCTGCGCTATGAAGCGTCCTGTGTTTTTCATGGGCAAAAGCGACCTTTTGAGCTTCAAGCCCATGCAATGGATCTTTAAATGGTGTAATGTTGTTCCTGTTCACCGCGGTGAAAACGATATTGCCGCTCTGCGAAAAACATTTGATATTGTTAATTCCGGCAATATGACAGGTGTTTTTCCTCAGGGAACAAGAATCCAATGCGATAGTCCCGATCCTGAATCTGCCTTGGCAGGTATAGGATTGATGGCATTGAAAACCAAGGCGCCTTTTCTTCCTGTGGCAATCTGCTATGGCAAGAAGCATAAAAAGCCTTTGATTTTCCGCAAGGTCAAGGTGGTTGTAGGCAAGCCCATTCCTTATGAGGAATATATGTCCATAAGCGAGGACAAGCCCAATTCCCACGAGATTTCCAAATATGCTTTCAACAAGGTTTGCGAGCTTTTTGCGGAGAATAACAATGGCTGATATTACGGTTTCGGAATATAGCGGCTTTTGCTTCGGCGTAAAGCGCGCTGTTGATATGATACATGAAAATCTCGAAACATCCGAAAATCCTATATATTGCTTGGGCGAGCTTATACATAACAGGATTTTTACCGATTCTCTCCGTGAAAGAGGCGTTGTGTTTATAACCTCCGAGGATATAGATAACGTTCCTTCGGACGGATTGGTGTTCCTTCGTGCCCACGGCACTACAAAGCAGATTTTTGAAAAGCTTTCGGAAAAGGGAATTAAGTATGTGGATGCTACTTGTCCCTATGTTTCCAAAATACATAAAATTGTGGCTTCTCAGCCCGAAACAGCTAAGGTAATCCTTATTGGCGATCCAAAGCATCCCGAGGTTGAGGGAATAATGAGTTGGGCAAAGGGCAAGGGCGCGGTTTATTCCGACTATGACGCTATTATAAATGCCCATGAATCGGGATTTAAAAGCGAAGAGGATTGTATCCTTGCGGTACAAACAACCTATTCGGGTGCCGAATGGGAGCGTTGCCGCAATAAAATAAAAGAGCTTTATCCTAATGTTCGTGTTTTTGAAACTATATGCAGTGTTACCGAAAACCGACAAAAGAAAACAAAGGAATTGGCGTCTGTCAGCGACATGACTGTTGTTGTAGGCGGACGTAACAGCTCGAATACAGCAAAGCTTTTTGCTATCGCAAAGGAGGTTTGCCCCGATTCTATTATGATAGAGTCGGCAATCGAGCTTGATGCTTATGCGGAGGTTATCCGCCGGGCACATAAAATTGCAATAGCCGCAGGTGCTTCGACACCCAGCGGATTAATACAGGAGGTATATAACAAGATGTCAAACATCGCAAATGAGGAACTCAGCTTTGCAGAGATGCTCGAACAATCATTCAAAACTTTAAATACAGGTGAAAGGGTTACAGGTATCGTATCCGCAGTTAATGCCGGCGAGGTTAAAGTCGACCTCGGCACAAAGCATACAGGTATTCTTCCTTATGACGAAATCACCGCTGAAAACGGCGTTGATCTCAACGACCTCTTCAAGGTTGGCGACGAGGTTGAAGTAATCTGCGGTAAATTCTCTGATTCCGACGGAACAGTTCTTCTTTCCAAGAAGAAGATCGACCAGCACAAGTATTGGGAAGGAATTAAGGTAGCATTTGAAAGCGGCGAAATCCTTTCCGGCAACGTTAAGGAAATCATCAAGAACGAAAAGGGCTATGCAGGCGTTATCGTTCTTTACGGTCCTAATAAGGTATTTATTCCTGCTTCTCAGACAGGCGTACCCAAGGGCGAAGAGCTTGAAACACTTAAGGGTCAGGCTGTAAGCTTCAAGATTATCGATGTTAACGAGCAGAGAAAGAG
>JAZSFY010000100.1:0-4792 GCA_045532415.1 Eubacteriales bacterium
ACAACTCCTTGGCTCACAGAACGACATGGCTACGATCCGACTTTATTTACATTATCCTTTTTCTTGTTTTGATACTCAATTAATTTTTCTGTATATTCTCTGCCCTTAATTTTGACCATAATAAAATATATCGCCAAGCTAACCACCCAGCATCCTATAAATATCCCGATAAACAAAAGCCAATTATGCAACGCAAACTGCTTCCACCAAGAAAATACCAACGCAACTATAGACGTAACAAGAAATATAGGTATAACAAACAAAGTTATTCTTAGAATATAAGATATATTTCTAAAAAATATATCGCTAAATGCAACAAGAATAAAAGCACCGCCGAAAACCGAAATAGTTAATAGCTGCAATATGCGGTAAACCGATATATTTTCCACACCATTTACCAAAGCCGTCACCGACATAACTATCATCATCATTGAAAATAGCTGCAGAACCTCATAAGGTAATCTTTTGAAAAAAATCTTCAATTTTGTTTTCATTATTTCGCACCACCAATTCCTAATTTGCTTTTCAATATATTTGCGTATTGACGTGATACGCATATTCTTTCGCTGTTTTCCAGCGTTAAAAGTAGCCTTCCGCCAAATTCTGGACGCATTGATTTGATTCTATTTAAATTAACAACGCATCCCTTTGATATTCTCATGAAATCAGCATTTACGAATATCTGCTCTGCTTCATATAGCTTTATGTTAGTTTCGTAAACGCTTTTTTTCGTATAACAAAAGGTTTTTCTGTCAATAGATTCCAAATAAAGAACCTCGTTGGGTTCTATACAATAGGTTTCATCATCCTTAATTCCGACTATTCGCTTTCCTTGGCTTTCGATGTTCTTCAAAACTCCAATAATATCAACAATATGTTGGTCGGTTTTGTAGCATTCAATCGTTATTTTAGTTTCTTTGCAATTTTCATTTTCTATAATGTTTATTTGCAATTCTTATACCTCCTTATTTGTTGCAGCTGCTGGATTTATTATATCAAATCGTCAAATATAATCAACCCAATTCCGCATAAGCGGTTTATATGAATACATAAGTTGCATTAATTGCGGATGACATACACAAAAAGCCTTCTGTCCGATCAGACAGAAGGCTTTTACATTATGAATCAAAATATTAACCGATAGTATTAAAGTTTTCGGAAAGAAGGTTCATCGCCTTGAGAAGCTTATGCATGTAGATGAAGGGACCTACAACAATGAACGAGCCGAGAATAAACCAACCCCAAAACGAGCCTGCGCCAAAGCTGTAAGAAATACCTCTGCGCTTTAATTCATTACCGATTCTGGCAGAAATATTATTATACCATACCAAGGGAGCGATGCCTAATGTAAGCCAAGAAAAGATAAAATAAAGCAAGCAATAGTGCATTGTTTTTTTGCCGTCATATCTTCCTGCAATGATATTAATGTCGGTGCTGACGGAAGACATTACTACCAAGCCATAAATACCAAAGGTTATCATGGACAACAAAATGAATTTCAAAAGACCTCTGTTTGTTTTCAGCTTTCCTGCAGATGAATTAGTCACACTTGCCAACTGATTTCCGCAATTGACGCAGATTACAGCTTGGTCAGCCAGTTGATTTCCGCATTTTGGACAGTATTTCATAATCAAAGCTCCTTTTCTTTCTATACAAAAAATGTATATTTATAACTGTATTTTACTATTAATACCGGCAAAAGTCAAGATTATTAATATTTTTCGTTTGTCATAAAACCATAAGCTTTTCAAAGAATTTTACAAAGCTGACTGCAATTCCTTTACCGAGCCATACCTCTGTTCAGGGTCAATACTAGTGCATTTGTTAATGATGTTGCCCGAGCGCCCTTTTGTAATCCCTTCGCAGGGATGCTTACCTGTAAGCATAACATTAAGCATAATACCCATGGAATAAATATCGGTTCTTTGATCGCTTTGGGCAATTCCCAATTGCTCGGGAGAAGCATATCCCACAGTTCCCATAACAACCGTATCTTTCCCTACGGGCTTTAATTGCCGAGATGCATTGAAATCAATAAGAACGACTCTTCCGTTTTTGTCGATAACAACATTTTCGGGCTTTATATCACGGTGCACGATTCCGTTTGAGTGAAGAAATTCCAGCCCCTCGCATAAATCCGAAATCACCTTTTTTGCACCCTTATAACGATAAAGCCCGGTTTCCAACACCTGAGCAACAGTCAAGCCGTCGATATATTCCTCCAAAACCACCTGTCCGTCATCAAGCCAAAAACATCGTATATCAAAGGCAGATTCTCGTGACGAAACCTGAAAAGAAGCTCATACGCCTTTATGCTCTCGGGAAAGCTATGCAAAACCATATCCCGCCCCAATTCCTTGTGACGCAAATGCAATGTTTTGCAACCGTTTTTGTCTGCCAAAACCTTTACCAAACGGTAGATTTTCAAAATACTGTTAATATGTTCCTGTCTTGTCATTTTTCATTATACCATTCGTCATAATTTGCCCCGACATGTTCACAAATAGATTTGATTGTAGAATACTCTCTGTTTTCACATTCCGAGGAGCAGTGGACAGTTATTTTCCCTTCCAAATCATAATCGTATCCCAAATTATACATATTGGACAAAAAATTTCCTCCGACCGAATCGCCGCAAAGGTAAATATCTGTCAAATTATAACAATTCAGCATGGCATAGGCATGGATCGTTTTTACAGATTCGGGAACTGCAATAACCTTAACAGTATCTCTGATTTCATCGGAGCTAAAGGTATTGTCCATGATTGCCACAACCTTTTTTCCGCATATAGTTTCGGGAACAATATAAACTCCGCCTTCCGCAACTCTGCTGACACCTGTTATAACAACAGCATCCTTGGTAATTGCAGTGTTACCGTGATAATCATCGCTGGGCAATGCTTCGCGATAGTAAAATATATTGTCATCGCTTGTTGCGTGGACAGGAGGAAAAACATATTCTTTTTCGGGATTAGGTTCGTTTATATCATCCGAAACAACATCCGAAAGAACAGCTGATGAATCTTCGGAGGCTTCGGAATCTTCGGAGTCTTCCGAACCGATTGAAGCAACATTTTCTTGAGTAGAAGCCGAGCTTGAATTTTCGATTACAGAGGACGCTTCCGATGTTGCAGTATCTTCGGGGATTTCGGATTCGGGATGATAAAAAATCAAATATGCCGAGCATCCAAGGATAGCCACCAACAATGCCAAGATAACAGCAAGGGCAATTCTCCTTCTTTTCTTTTTTATATAAACAATATGTTTTTCATCTAATGATGCCATGCAATAAAGGCAAAAACGGGCGTTTTCTTCCAAATCAGCCTTGCAAAAAGGACATTCTTTCATAATCTACCCCAAAGTTTCAATTTCGTATTCATACAACAGCTCATTGATTTCTACCACCGACATTTTATTGCAAATACCGTAAATCACAACGCTGTCAAACGGAATTTTAACATACAAAGGCGTATAACCTGCACATTTAAGCAATGTTTGCGTATCGTCAAGGTCAAGCCCCATTGCGATAGTAAGGCAAAGAAGCTTTTTTCTTTCGGGAACACGCGCACCCGAAAATATCTGGTAGGCATAAATCTCTGACATTTCTGATGCTTTAATAACAGCCGACTTTTTTAATTGCTTCTTTTCAAGCAATTCCGAAAGCATTTTACTTAGCGGTTTATCAATCATGTAATTCTTATTTTCATCATAAAAGGTTTTAAAATCGGGACACAAGCCCAATTCTTCAACAATTTTCGATGTATCCTTTTTCATTTCGACCACCTCTTAATGT
Source organism: Eubacteriales bacterium (assembly GCA_045532415.1). GTDB lineage: Bacteria > Bacillota > Clostridia > Oscillospirales > CAG-382 > Coliplasma. Next base: position 3,794 of record JAZSFY010000100.1, read on the forward strand.
ACTATAACAAAACTGCAGTTTTTTGTCAACTATGCTCTCAGCATAGGACTTTTTTGCGTTTATACACTATAATTGTAATGAATTAAGTAGTGTTTGGAGAAATTGAATGGGAGATAATTGCATAAACGGCTTGCTTGTTTCTTTGGATGATTATGTATCGGTGGTTATTCCAAAGGACTGTATTGGATTTACAGACCAAGCCTACGAGGATTTTTGCGCTACTGCAAACGAAAGACAGAGCATTTCGGTGGATAAGGGTAACACAAAATTCAAAGTAGCTAACAACTGTCTTATTGATACAGAAAAGCAGAAGGTTGTTTTAGGATGTAAGAACAGCATTATCCCAAAGGATTGCAATATAAAAGTAATCGGAGCCTATGCTTTTAGCGGTATTGGAGATTTGGAATCGGATAACCGCGATATCTTTACTCATATCCATATTCCCGACAGCGTCGAGATAATCGAGCATCATGCCTTTGCAGACAGCGGATTGACGGATATTGAATTGCCATACGGTTTAAAGGAAATAGGTTCTATGGCATTTATGCTCACAAGAATAGGCAAGGACGTAAAAAGCATACATATTCCCGAAACTGTCGAAAAAATGGGAATCGGTGTTTTTTCAGGCTGTAACCGGCTTCGACGTCCAATAATGTTTTCCAAAAGATATAAAAGCGAATGCGATTGTATTGTAGATACCGAATCCAATACGATTATTGCAGTACATAACGGTATTTCAGGCGAAATCCTTCCGCCTAGTGCTGATAAAATCGAAATGCTCACATTTATGGGACAAAAAAGCGGTACAAGGTATTTTTTTGAAGATAATATAAAGGAAATAAAGGTACATCCTCTTGAATTTCCTGCGCCTATCGAATTTCCAATAACTATTGTCACTCACGAAAACACCTATGCTCATAAGTTTGCTCTAGAGCATAACATTCCCTTTGAATTATGGTGAAATTCAGCCAAAAAAAGAAAGTAGTGTTTAAAAACACT
>JAZSFY010000095.1:0-2658 GCA_045532415.1 Eubacteriales bacterium
ATATTGTTTCTGCTCTGCCTTATATAGATTATGGCAAAAAGACCGTCGGGCTTCTTCCTCCTCATCATACCTATGGCTCTACAATAATGTTTGCCGCCCATGCTATGATAGGTGCCGAGATTTATGCCTCCTCGGGCTTGAGATATATAACCTCCGAGCTTAAGGAGCAAAAGCCCGAGCATCTTGTTCTCGTGCCTCTTTATCTCGAAACATTTTACCGCAAGATTCTTGCTACTGTTAAGAAGCAGGGCAAGGAAAAGATGCTTTTTAACACAATCAAGCTAAGCAACAATCTCCGTAAGGTTGGCATCGATAACCGCAAAAAATTCTTCTCTGCTGTTCGCTCTGCCTTTGGCGGTGAGGTAAAGACAATAATTTCGGGCGGCGCACCTATTAATCCCGAGATTATCGCATTTTTCGATGCTATCGGCATCACAACTCTAAACGGCTACGGTATCACCGAATGTGCTCCCCTTATTGCGGTTAACCATTCTAAAAACGTCGTTGACGGAAGCGTAGGCAAGGTTATCGACGTGGACGATGTAAAGATTCTCGAGCCTAACGAGGACGGCGAGGGCGAAATCCTTGTTTCGGGCCCCAATGTTATGCTGGGCTATTACGAGGACGAGGAGGCCACCAACGAAGTCATTGACAAGGACGGATATTTCCACACAGGTGACTATGGCAAGCTGGACAAAAACAATATCCTTTATATCACAGGCAGAAAAAAGAACCTTATTATCCTTTCCAACGGCAAAAATGTCTATCCCGAGGAAATCGAAAACGAGCTTATCGCTGTACCGGGTATTCTCGAGATTGTTGTCTACGAGGGCAAGAGCAAGCGTGGATTGGAAAATAATGCCATTGTTGCAGAGATATACCCCGACAAGGAATATTGCGATAAAAACGGTATTACCGACATCAAGGCGCATTTGAAAAAGTATGTTGACGATTACAACCGCAATGCCGTTCCCTACAAGAAGATTCAGATAATCAAGCTCCGCAAGGAAGAATTTCCCAAAAACACCCTCCGCAAAATCATGCGCTTTAAAATCGACATGACCATTGATTAACTTTTTAGTTCCCGTGCCCGCTTTTGAAAAAGCTTGCAAAACTTTTTAAATCCCGCGCCCGCTTTTGAAAAAGCTTGGCAAAACTTTTTATCTCCCGCGATGCAGTTTATTCAAATCGTTTTCGCTCATTCGCGTGGGGTGTACTTTATTGGTTAAGCTTCAAATTTGACCGTAGGGGCGATTCTTAATTAACCCCAAAAACGGCAATTGTTTTCGTGTAACATCCAACAGCTCGTATTTATCACTACAACCAAAAAAGAGATAGGACAAAACCTATCTCTTTCTTATTTAATGGGCTATACTGCTATAAAATTTTCTCAATTCATCAACATATCTTTTTCTGTCAACAGGGAAGCACAAGCCATGTCTTGCGCCGTCGATAACCACAAATTCCTTTTTGGCAACACATTCATCAAAATTCCTTTGGCTCATTTCGCAAGGAACAAAATCGTCATCCCTTCCATGGAAGAAAATAATAGGCAATTTGGCATTTTTCATCGCCTTAATGGGGCTTGCATCCATAATATCAAACCTGCCGAAAAGCTTTCCGCCCAACCGCACGAAGGGGAAAAGGAGCTTTGGCGGCAGCTTCATATCCCTCATGACCTTTTTGATAATATCCTCGGCGCTTGTGTAGCCGCAATCGGCAAGAACACATTTTACATTTCTAGGTACATCCATTTCCGAAACAAGCATAACGGTAGCCGCACCCATAGAAACACCGCCGATATATATAACAGCATCTTTATTGATATTTTCAACAATAAAGTTTATCCAGCCCAAGCAATCATGTCTTTCCAATGCGCCAAAGGAGGTTACATTCCCGCCGCTGTCACCTGCACCTCTATGGTCAACAAGCAATGCGCTGTGGCCTAATTCAATACACCTAAAAAGACCGCCTGTTACATCTCGTCTTGAATTACCGCGGTATCCATGGAGAATAAGCTCGATTGGCGCATCGGGGGAATATTCGAAATACCGTCCTCTTAATGTTAATCCATCAAAGGATTTAATTTCCACATTCCGTGGATTCATTCGGTTGGCTTTGATTTGCCAATCGGTCATTTGCTCATAAAAGGGCTCATAAGCCTTTCCGGGAGGAAGATGTATTTCGGTTTTGCTTTTTCGTCTTTTCCATTGGGGGGAATAGAACACCTTTAAAAAGCATATAAAAGCCGTTATTAGGCATATTAACGCCAAAACGGCAACTGCAATTAAAATTCCTATTAAAATTTCCATGCTAATCTCTTTTCGCCATAGATTCTATGCTATTCTAACACGGTTTTATGAATATTTCAATAATTTCCAAAATAAAAGGAATTCCCAAAATAAAAAGGGCACTTTTAAAGTGCCCTTAATTATTTAAGCTTTAAAGCTTATTTGCGACTCTTAATAACTACTGCAGAGCCTGCGATAGCAACGAGAGCGATAACAGCAAACATGAGCATGCTGGAGGAATCGCCGGTTGCGGGAGTGGAAGGCTTGGAAGAAGTAGAAGGCTTGCAAGGAGCTTCAGAAGGAGCATCGGGCTCTTCGGAAGGAGCTTCGGGTTCTACGGAAGGAGCATCGGGCTCTTCGGAAGGAG
>JAZSFY010000186.1:0-10248 GCA_045532415.1 Eubacteriales bacterium
CGAAGAGCTTGAAAAGAAAAAGGAGTCTAAGGCTTCAACTGTTATTTCTCCCGAGGGAAAAGATGATTCTAATGAAAAAGATATCTTTTCCGAAGATATATTAAATCATTAAAATGTTTTCTGTCGCAGGTTTTCGCTTGCGACAGAGTCATTTGTGCATACTTTTCCCTTGATATGTCAATCATCATTATATCAACGGAGGTATTACTATGAATATTAATGAAAAAAAGCTTTCGCGAAAAACAGTTCTGTGGGTTACTTTGGCTACATCATTGGTTATTATTTTGATTTTAACAGCAGTAACTGTTTTAATGAATAACCGTAACGAGGATGCCCCTGTTTCAAATCCCCAAGCATCTTCGAGTATTGAGTCGTCTGCCTCGATTGAAGATAGCAATGAAGCGGATTCTTCAGAGGCTGATGCATCAGAAACATTTGCAGAAACAAGCAAGCCTGAAGAGGCTTCTGGGGAAGAATCGTCTGTTGCTTCTGAAGATGTGGATTCTTCAAAGGATGAATTCGAGGAGTCTGTTGAAGGCTGGGTAATCAATGAATATGGTTATACCTATGTTTATAAGGACACGGGGCTAGAGCAGTTTAATTTCGGCATGTCAACATTAAACAGATATGCCGACAGCCTTAACGCTATGTGCGCGCTGGTTCCCGAAAACACAAGAGTGTTTAACATCACTGTACCTGTCAGCGCCACATTTGTTCCGATACCTTATGAAATAAGAGAAAGAGATAACTATTACAACAGTTATCAATCCACCTTTGTTTCGACAACAGCTTCAAAGCTTGACGAAAGAATTACAAATATCCCTCTTGTAGATCTCATCGAGGAAAAATATTATAATGGGGAATATGTTTTCTACCGTTCCGATAAAAACTGGACTCAATTAGGCGCTTATGCCGCTTATACGGCGTTTTGCGAAAATGCAGGTATTCAGGCTTATGCATTGGAGGACTTTGAGGAAAAAGAGGTTATTCAGTTTTTAGGTAGCTTTTATATAGCTACAAAATCAAAGGCTATGGAAAGAAATCCCGATGCTTTGGTATGTTATTCTACAATACCTTCTGTTAAAACTGTTATGACTGTTTATGATTCGGGATTGATTTATGAGAATTATAAGCTTTGTGATAATAAGACCTCAAAGCTCGATGCCTATAATGTTTATTTAGGCACAAATGCAGGAAGATATGAGATTAATACAACAGCATCAGGCGGAAGCTTGCTGATTGTAGGCGATAGCAGTATATATCCCATTGTTCCTTTTTTGGCATCTCATTATAATAAAATTGATGTAATCAACCCCGAATATTTCGGAACATCCTTTGAGGAGTTTTTGGCAAACCGTCAGTATGATGATGTAATTATGATGTGTTATTCTACAAATGCGGTTAACGGTAATTTTATCCCTGCGTTTAGTCAATTAACAAGCCCTGAGGATGAAACCGAAAGCTCTCAGGTTGTTTCGAACGAAAATTCCGATTTAGGAGTAAGCGAAAATGAATAAAACCATGTTAGGCGGTTTTGTTTCGATAAAAAGTGTTATTGAGGCAAAAAGCCGCCCAATCCATAAAATTTATATAGAAAGAACAAGATTCGACAATGTAATGCGCTCGGACCTTCGGGTTCCCGAGCAAAGGCAATATACAGCGCTTATTAATTCAGGTGCAGAATATGAGCTTGTTTCTAAGGAAAAATTTGAAGAATTGATGCCTAATACCAATGCAGGCGGTGTTGCCGCAGAGGTTGGAGAAAGAGTTTTCACGCCTTACGAAGAGGTTTTGTCCCTTCGTAACGGTTACATAGCTATGCTTGACGGCATTGAGGATCCTTTTAATTTTGCTTATGCATTACGCTCATTATATGCTGCAGGAGTTGATGCGGTTGTTCTTCCCGAAAGAAATTTCTTTACAGCAAGTGATACTGTTATACGTTCCTCGGCAGGAGCATCGGAATTAATCAAGGCTTGTTGTGTTCCCGATTTAGCAGACGCCTGCAGGGAATTGAAAGCCAAGGGTTACAAAATCGTATCTACTGCAAAAAATGCAAAAGCCAAGGATCTTTACCGTTGTAAGGTTTCACGTCCATTGTGCCTTGTTTTCGGAGGAGAAAAAAGAGGAATTAAGCAGGATATACTTGATAATTCGGATATGTGCATTAAAATTAAATATCCCCGTGATTGTCATTATTCGCTTCCTGCCTGCAGCGCAATTTCGATAATTGCTTTTGAGTGCGCCAAGAAAATGGAATTACCTCCAAGACGATAATATTGTATTGGGAATCTCTCCTACAATGAGAGTTTCAGCAATAATAATTGTCGTTGAAATTGTGCAATTAGATTTATGAAACGGAACAAGACAATTTAATGATGTATAGAACCGAACGCTTATTCTATGAAGCGTTTGGTTGATGCCTCCCGATATGAGTTCGCTTTGTATTTCATAATTGACATTTCCAACAGGCACTATTGTTACTCTTACTTTAGGGCCCGTTCCCGAGGAGTAAGGGTCACCTAATATGTTTCCGAATGGCACACCGAAATTATTATCGGTTTTGTTAATGCATTCATAAATTTGGTTTGACAAATCGGTTGCCAAAAGATTAAGCTTGATTGTGTCAATATTTATTGCTCCGATTCTTCCGTCGGGAAGGTAATGGATTTTTGCGAATGTGTCATAGCTAATATTACTTTCATTTAAGCTTTCCGAAAGTGTATTGTTGATATTTTGTGTAAGGTTACCTTTAATTCCTTGTTGAGCATAGGTATCACAAGCGATAGAATAGTTTGAGGCGATTCTAATTACAAAGGCTGTGAGAAATAGCAAAATCGCTAAAAGAATACATATAATTCGTTTTTTCATAAATAACACCCGATACAGTATATTCCGTATCGGGTGAATTTTATATATGATATTAAAAAACAATGCCGAGGAAAACCTCGGCATTATTATTAAATTCAAACTTCGGTTCTTCCTTCGATTGCCTTTAACAATGTAACAGAATCGGCATATTCCAAGGTTCCGCCCACGGGCAAGCCGTATGCAAGTCTTGTTACCTTAATGCCAAAGGGCTTTATCAATCTGCCTAAATACATAGCAGTTGCTTCACCTTCCACACTTGGATTTGTAGCGATAATGATTTCCTTTACATTATCATCCAATCTTGCAAGAAGCTCTTTGATTTTTAAAAATTCGGGGCCGATACCATCAACTGGGGAAATAACACCGTGCAAAACGTGATATTTTCCGCTGTATTCGTGAGTTTCCTCGATAGCCTCAAGAGCCTTGTTATCTTCAATAACGATTATAGTATCGTTATTTCGCTGCTCGTTTGAGCAGATACCGCAAACGCCGTCCTCGCAATATGCCTGACATACAGGGCAAAGATGAACGCTGTTTTTTGCTTCTAAAATCGAATCAGCGAAGGCTTTTACATCGGCATCGTTCATTTCGATAATTTTATATGCTAAACGAGCTGCGCTCTTTCTTCCGATACCGGGAAGGGAAGCGAAGCTGTTTACAAGCCGTTCAAGGGCAGGTGTCATTGAAGGCTCCTCCGATTAAAACAATCCGGGAATATTGGGCAAAGATCCTGTAATTTTGGACATTTCCTCGGAATTTGTATCCTCAACACGCTTGATAGCCTCGTTAACAGCGGCAACAAGAATATCCTCCAAGGTTTCCTTATCATCGGGGTCGATTATTTCGGGTTCGAGAGAAATGGAAAGAATTTCTTTTTTGCCGTTGATTTTAACGTTTACAACTCCGCCGCCTGCGGAAATTTCATATTCGCGTTCTTCAAGCTCAGCCTGCTTTGCAGCCATATCGTCCTGCATTTTTTGAGCCTGGCGCATTAAAGAATTCATATCCTGGGGACCGCCGCCCATTCCTTTGGGAAGTCTAACCTTCATTTTCGTTTCTCCTTATTTGTGTTTTATAATTCATCAATTAAAGACATTTGTTGTGGATCTGCAGGTGCAGTTTTTGCGGTTTCAAAACGAACCTTCATAACCTTTCCCATCACCGAGGCGAAAGCCTCAACTACAGAACCGTTTCCGCCTTCGATCTTTATCATATCAAGAACGAATCTGTCAGCGATAACAACGATTTCATCGCCTTCGACATATATTCTTGATTGCTTTAAGAATGCAGATAGGGAAGGCTTATCATTTAAAAATTCATATAATTCTTCAGATTTTGTAAATGGTACGCGATCGGGCTTTACAGTCTTTTGTTCCTTAATTGCTTCTGCTTCCGGTTCTTCTGCAGGAGCTTCGTCCTTAATTTCGGGTAACGGATTGCTAACACCTGAAGCAATGCCCGTTGCCGCTAATACCGAAAGCTTTTTTTCCAAATCAGAAATTCTTGCCGCCAAGGCTTTAGGTGAATCGGAAACATTTCTGTCACACATTTTAATAACAGACATTTCCAAAACAACACGTTTATTCATTGAATACTTAGAAATTCTGCCTTGTGTTTCCTCTAAAACAGAGCTTATATAGAAAAGTAATTCGATAGAAAGCTCGTCGGCAACAGAGGATAAGGCGTGGTTAATATTGCTTGATTTGCCGAATTTGGCAAGCTGTTTTTCGATAATTAAATCACGAACAGCCATTGAAATATCATCAATGAAAACCGAAATATCCTTAGATGACCTATGAACTTCTTCAACGATTCCGATTGCTTCGGGGACATTCTTATTCGCAACTGCGCGAAGCAGGGAAGCGATGACCTCGTCGCTTGCCAATCCAAGAACGTTTCTAACGGCTTCCTTAGTTAAAACGCCCGTATGACCGTTTGAGCAAGCCTCGAGGAGGGAAAGCGCATCTCTCATAGAACCGTCAGCTAATTCTGCTAACAAACGGGATGCGCCGTCGTCAAGGTCGATATTTTCCTCTTTAGCAACAAATTCCAAACGTTGTTTTACCGCTTCAGCATCGATTCTGGAAAAATCGAATCTTATACAACGTGAAATAATTGTAGGAGGAAGCTCGTTGATTTCTGTGGTTGCAAGAATAAAAACAACATATTCGGGAGGTTCTTCCAATGTTTTTAACAGAGCATTAAATGCGCTGTCTGTTAACATATGAACCTCGTCAACAATATAAACACGCTTTTTCAAAACAGAGGGAGGATAAACTACCTCGTCACGAAGGTCACGGATATTGTCAACACGGTTGTTACTTGCAGCATCTATTTCCAAAACATCGGTTGCGCTGCCGGAATCAATAGCCTTGCAGGCAGAGCATTGATTACAGGGATTGCCGTTTTGAGGGTTTTCGCAGTTTACAGCCTTTGCAAGAATTTTTGCAGAAGACGTTTTGCCTGTACCACGAGTACCGCAAAACAAATAGGCATGGGAAACTCTGTTAGATGCACATTGCTTTTTTAAAATGGAGGTTATATGTGTCTGACCGCTGATTTCGTCAAAAATACGGGGACGCCATTTTCTGTATAACGAAAGATACATTTTAACCTCCAAAATTAAAAAATTGAGATACGAAATATGACCATACATCCCATGTCGAACACTACTTCCGCCCGTAAGCCGAATGCTCCTCTCAAGGCAGGCACCCTTGCGGCACATCCGTATGACTGCTTAATGCTGCTTGGTTCCCCACCTGACATAATTCACAGGTACGAATTGCGCAAGGACCCGCCTCTCGGCAAGGAGCTTTCGACGCAGCGACACAAATAGGGACCTCGATGGGCATTCGCCCCCACTATAGCGGATTGTGGGTACAAGGCACCGCTGACTCCCCGACTAGTATGGCCATATTTCATATCTCATCTTTTTTATTATATCATATCCGAAACATTATTTCAAGTACTTTTTTGATTATCTATATAGTGTTTTATTGCTATTTAGATTGACAATTAAGGCTAAATAAGGTATAATTAATCGTTAAAGGAGGTTTAATATATGGATAAATCATATTTTAAGATATTCTTTTCTAAAATCAAGGAACGTAAATGGCTTGATGAAATGGGTGATGAGGGATACCTTCTTACAAAAATCAAGGATTCCAAGTATTATTTCAGCCATTCGGATGAACGAAAATATAAATATTCTATCGAATTTCTTGATATGCCCCCTCAAAGTCAGAAAGCCGAGGAATATTATATAGAGCTTGAAAAAAGCGGTATTAAACCTATTTTAACAAGCGGTAATTGGGTTTATTTTGTTAAATCTAATGGAAATATTGTTCATACTGCTAACGTTTATAAAAAGAACGGCAATTTTTATCTTTGGAGATCTATTTATTTGTTGTTCTTTGCAGTTTTCGGAGCAATAGTTTGCGGTTACCAAGCTTATGCGTCAAAATTTCTTCCGTATATGGGTCACACAAGCGACGGCAAGCTTGCCTTACTTGAAATTAAGGATTCGGAATCTGTTTTAATTGAGATGCTCAATATTGTAAAAAATTGGGCCAATAAGCTTTTTGAAATACTCAATAACGGATATTTGGGTATTTTTAGAAATATCTTTGGTGATACCGATGCTGCGGTTGCCTTTGGTTTGATTTTGCCTATTGTTATTGTTTTGACGGTTTTGTTTGCTTTGAACCTAGATCAGTATTTAGAATACCGTTCTTTGATTCCTAATAAACGTACTATTAAAGATATTTTTGCTAAAAAACGCTTCGGGAGGAAAAAATGATACAAAGTAAGCAATACAGTATCAAGCTTTCAGAGGTCGCCAAAAAACATAAATTAGAAGAGATTTATGTTCCCGAGAATTACGACGAAATTCTTGTATTTCGTTCTGACTTGAGCCGTCCGGGGTTGCCTTTTGCAGGGTTCTTTACAGACTTTGAAAATGAAAGAATCCAATTAATCGGCAACATGGAGCACAGCTATCTTGCTTCTCTCAGCTCGGAGCAACGCAGAGAGTCTTTGAAGAATTTCTTTTCCCATAATGTTAAGGCTGTTGTTGTAACAACATCATTAGATATTTTTGATGAATTAAGAGAAGAAGCAGAAAACGCAAAAACTCCTTTATTCCACACTTCCACAACAACATCTGATTTGATGGCGGCTGTAACATCAGGCTTGAATGTTTCTCTTGCCGAAAGAATTACTCAACATGGTGTTTTGGTGGAGGTATATGGCGAAGGTATTCTTATTCTTGGTGACAGCGGTGTTGGTAAAAGCGAAGCGGCTGTAGAATTGGTTAAGAGAGGTCACCGCTTGATCGCAGACGACGCTGTTGAGATCAAAAAGGTATCTGCGATATCCTTGGTAGGCAGCGCACCTCCTCTTATTAGACATTACATCGAATTACGCGGTATCGGTATTGTTGATGTTCGCCGTATTTTCGGTATGGGTTCTGTTAAGGATTCCGAAAAGATTGACCTTATTATCAATATGGAAAATTGGCAACAGGGCAAGCTTTATGACCGCTTTGGTCTTGATACCGAATATACAGAAATACTCGGCATTAAGATTCCTTCTATTACAGTACCCGTTAAGCCGGGTAGAAACCTTGCGGTAATTATCGAAATCGCCGCAATGAACCATAGACAAAAGAAAATGGGCTTTAATACTGCGGAGGAGTTTGAAAAAAGACTTCAAGAGCAGGCAGGATTGATTTGAAATATTAATTTTTAAGGAGATTTAATTATGTATTATCTTGGTATAGATCTCGGCGGTATGTCGATTAAAGCAGGTGTTTGTGATGACAACGGCAACATTCTTGTTAAAGATACTTGTGTAACCGTTCGTGACGAGGACGGTGACAGAATTATTAATGATATGGCGTCACTTTGTCTTAAAGTAATTGCAGATGCAGGTCTTAAGGTAGAGGATATCGAATATGCAGGTATTGCTTCTCCCGGTAGCGCTGATAGTGAAAAGGGGGTTATCATTTATGCGGCAACACTTCCTTTCTTGAATTATCCTATTGCCGAAAAGCTTGCTGAAAGAACAGGCATTAAAAAGATTTATATTGATAATGATGCTAATGCCGCTGCAAAGGGTGAGGCTACATACGGCGCGGCAAAGGGATATAAGGATTCTCTCTTTGTTACTATCGGCACAGGTGTTGGCGGCGGTATAATTATCGACGGCAAGATTTATTCGGGATTTAATTTCTCTGGCGCAGAGCTTGGACACATGGTTATTGTTAAGGACGGCGATGAATGTCCCTGCGGCAGAAAGGGTTGTATGGAATGCTACGCTTCTGCAACAGGCTTGATTAAGATTACAAAGAGAATTATGCTTGAAAACAAGGATTCTGCTATGTGGAAGATTTGCGAAGGCGATATTGAAAAGGCAAACGGTAAGACCTGCTTTGACGGTATGCTTGAGGGCGATAAGGCAGCAAAAGCTGTTTTCGATGAATATATCGGATATCTTGCTTGCGGTCTTATTAACTTTATCAATATTTTCCAGCCTGAGGTTTTAAGCATCGGCGGCGGTATCAGTAAGCAGGGCGAGGTTTTGCTTGCTCCTATTCGCGAAATCGTTGACCGTGAGCAATATTCTCGCTACAGCGACAAAAAGACAATTATTAAAGCGGCTGCATTGGGTAATGATGCGGGTATTATCGGTGCCGCTTCTCTTGGCAAATAAACGGAGATAAAATGGATTTTACTATTGACACAGAAACACAGATTTTAAATACAATTGCTTTAAGAGGAATTATTGTATTTCCTAATACTACTGCGAGCTTTGAGATTGGCAGAAAAATTTCTCTTAAGGCTTTTAACAAGGCTTTTGAAAACGGCGAACCTTTGTTTTTGATACCTCAAAACGATCCTGCGGTATCCGATCCTATGGAAGATGATTTAATGAGAACCGGCGTTGTAGCCGAAATTGTTCATGCTTCCGAATTAAAGAATGGCTCTGTTCAATTAATTGTTAAGGGCTTGTATAGGGCAGACAGAGATGCAACCGTAATATCTGATGACGGCATCACCTGTTCGGTATGCCAACCTAAAATACGCACAGTTCCCACCTATACACGTGAGCGTATGGCAGAAAAGGAATTGTTGGAGATATTTTCTGAATACTTGAATTATATTTCCAAGCCTTCCGAGGAGCTTATTGACGAGGTTAACAACATCAACAATCCTTCTCAGCTGGCGGATTTTATTGCTAATAATTTCATCGTTAATTTTGATGAACGCAAGGAGCTTTTGGAGGAATACGATACCGTTAAGCGTTTAAAGCTTTTGTGCAATATTTTGAATAAGGATATCGAGATATATAAGCTTGATAATAATATTCAGCAAAAGGTTAGATTTAATCTTCAAAAGCAACAGCGCGATATGTATCTGCGCGAGCAGTTAAGGGTTATCAAAAGCGAATTGGGCGAGGATTCCCGTTCTGAGGAAGTTGACGATTCCGACGATTATTATACAAAAATCAAGGAAGCAAAATTGCCTGAGGATGTAAGGGAAAAGCTTTTTGCCGAAAATGCAAAGCTTTCCAAAATGCCCTTTGGTACTCCCGAAGCAACTGTTACAAGAAACTATATTGAAGCTTGCCTTGAATTGCCTTGGAACAATAAGAGCAAGGACAGAACCGATATTGCGGCGGCAAGAAAGATTTTGGACAAGGATCACGACGGTATCGAAAAGGTAAAGGAAAGAATTATCGAATTTCTTTCTGTTAAGCAATTAAAGCCCGATTTGAAGGGACAAATTCTTTGCTTTGTTGGCCCTCCCGGTGTTGGTAAAACATCTATTGCGAAATCAATCGCAAGGGCAACCAACAGAAAATTCGTTAGAATTTCCTTGGGCGGTATTCGCGATGAAGCAGAAATCCGCGGTCACAGAAGAACATACATCGGCTCGATGCCCGGACGTGTTGTTAACGCATTGAAGCTTGCAGGAACATCAAATCCTGTTATACTTTTCGACGAATTGGACAAGCTTACAAAGGATGCTCACGGAGATCCTACAAGTGCCATGCTTGAGGTTTTGGATGTTGAGCAGAACAATTCCTTTAGAGATAACTTTATCGAAATTCCCGTTGACCTTTCGGAATGCTTGTTTATCGCTACTGCAAACACAACCGAAACGATTCCTGCACCCTTATTGGATAGACTTGAAGTGATTAATATGGACAGCTATTCCGATAAGGAAAAGAAAGCTATTGCTAAGAATCACCTTATTCCCAAGCAATTAAAGCTTCATGGATTGAAGGCGAGTCAATGCAAGGTTAGTGATGAGGCTGTCGACCGACTTATAACCTCTTATACCCGTGAAAACGGTGTTAGAAATCTCGAAAGAG
>JAZSFY010000281.1:0-4777 GCA_045532415.1 Eubacteriales bacterium
AAACTGCTATCAGCTTATCGAATACAAGGGTGATTACTACTTTATCAACGACGGCCATAAGTACGCTGTTGACAGAAGAATCTATCTTAGCGAAAGATTCACCGGCGGAACTGTTTTCCAACCCGGCTATTATGAATTTGACTCTGAAGGTAAGTTGATTATTAAGAACGGTCCTCAGGCAGACGGTTATTTCTACCTTAACGGTGTTCGTCAAAATAGCTATCAGCTTATCGAATTTGAAGGCGATTACTATTTCATCAATGACGGTCATAAGTATGCCGTAAACAGAAGAATCTATCTCAGCGAAAGATTCACCGGCGGAACTGTTTTCCAACCCGGCTACTATGATTTTGATGCTGAAGGTAAGATGGTTATTATTAACGGACCTCAGGCAGACGGTTATTTCTACCTCAACGGCGTTCGTCAAAACAACTATCAGCTTATTAAGTTTGAAGGCAACTACTATTTCATCAACGATGGACATAAGTATACCGTTAATAAGAAGGTTCATCTTAATGAAATCTTCCTCGACGGAACCTATTTCAAGCCCGGCTATTATGAATTTGATGCCGAAGGTAAAATGATCGGCGGTACATTCAACGGCCTTAGCAACGGTAGAGATATCGGCGGCGTTCCCTTCTTGACCACAACCGACGGTTATGATATTAAAGAAGGTCTTTTGATTCGCGGTGCCGAAATCGACGGTGCAGTTCAGAAGATTTCTGCTGAACAGGCTGAGCTTGCTATCAGCATTCTTAAGTCCTATAACATTAAGACCGAAATCGACCTTCGCGGTTCTGCTGTAAAAGGCAAGGACCTTCTCGGTGACGATGTTGCTCACTATTACTATGACATGGTTATGTATAACGCAGCATTCACAACCGCAGGCAAGGAAGTTATGAAGTCTGTGTTTACCGATCTTGCTAACCCCGACAATTATCCTGTATACCTCCACTGCACCTACGGTATCGACCGTGCAGGTACAGTAAGCTATATTCTCGAGGCTGTTCTCGGTGTATCCGAAGCAAACGCTCTCCGTGATTATTTGCTTAGCGTAGGCTCATACGGTAACAAAATTTTGGAAGTTAGAGACGGTATCAACAAGTATGAAGGCGCAACCTTTAAGGATCGCGCAGCAGCATATTTGTTGGATTGCGGTATTACTCAGGAACAGATTGATTCTCTCAGAGAAATCTATCTTGACAAGTAATTTCTAAAAACGGTTTATAATTATAATAAACAACTGCCTATCCTCGTTTAGGGGATAGGCAGCCGCACAATCATCAGAGCCTCCACGCGGCGTGCGGCGGAAACGAAGAAAATTCTTCGGCTAATCTGAAATCTTTTTACGGTGAAAGCTAATGAAAATTTTGTTTTTTTCCCGTTCTGCCATGAACGATATGTATTCTTTTGGAAATACTGTTATGAATCTATTCCAAAAGAATGCTGATGATAGCTTTTACCATTTTTATATAAGAAAGCAGCTTCCGAAAAATTCTATTATAGATGAATATTATAATATTTCGTCTATCGATAGTATAAAAAGGCTTTTGGGACGAAAACGCAAATGCAGATTTACTCCCGAGGAAATCCAAGGAATGACCGATTCTTGGGGAAAAAGTCAGGGAAGCGAACAGCGCATTATTGCCAACAGCCGTAAAAAGAAGAATAAATTGCTGTATTTTATTGAAGAAATGATATGGCTTAGTAAGATATGGCTTAATAATGATTTTAAAAGATTTGTTGCTGATGCTGAGCCTGATATATTTTTTGCATTCGCCGCAAATTCTTTTTTGCTTAAACCCTTGCTGTGTTATATTAAGAAGCATACAAATGCAAAAATTGTTCTTTTTATAGCCGACGATGTATCCGAAGCATATAAAAAGGAAGGCTTTTTTAGAGGCGGTTATCTTTCCCGCGCCTTTGATAAATCCATTGCCATGGCGGACAAGCTGTATGGCATTTCTCAGGAAATGTGCGATAAATATGAGAAGCAGTATAATAAGCCTGTATCATTTTTGTGTAAGGGCTGTGATTTCGCAAGAGAGCTTCATTCCAATGCCAATTTTCCCTTGAAATTTGTTTATGCAGGCAATATTCTCTATGGACGTGAAGCCACCTTAATAAAGCTTGCTCAGCTTATTAAAGAATTTAACGAAAACGGTCAAAGGGCTGTTTTGGAGATTTACACAGCAAGCTCTGTTTCCGATTCTGTTTCACGTCAATTGAATATAGAAAACACATCTTATATTATGGGAAGCCGTCCCTATGCCGAGATTCAAGAGATTGTGAATAAGGCTGATGTTCTTCTTCATGTTGAATCCTTTGAGCAGGAGCAGATTGATTTGGTGAAATATTCATTTTCAACCAAAATAACCGATTGCCTTCAATCGGGAACTGCTGTTATGGCTATTGGGCCTTCGGGTATAGCTTCCATAGAATATCTTAAAAAGGCAGACGGCGTTATTGTTGCGGAATCCTATGAGGATATGGCAGAAAAGCTTGGAATGATTTTGTCGGATTCGGGTTTATTGCTTGATAATGCTGTTAAAATAAGAGAATTTGCTCAAGAACGCTTGTCGATAGAAAAGGTTCGAGGCAGATTAAGAGGCGAGCTGGAGGATTTGAAATAGCCGGCTTGCGGAGGAATGCTTATGTTTCCATATTTTCTTTTGGTAGGCGCGCCTATGCTGACAGCCGCCCTTTCTCAAAAATTCAGAGTAAAGCAGTTTAAAAAGCATGGCAGAGCTGTAATTGCAGTATTTTTTGTTATATTAATGACAATGCTTGCCCTGCGTGATGTAAGCTGCGGTGTAGATATTGCAAACTATAAAACAAAATTTGACGATGTCGTAAGTACAAGGCTTAGCTTAAACGATATTATTTTGAATATTCGTGAGCCTATGTATACAGTATGGCAAAAGCTTGTTGGGCTTTTTACCCATAATTATCAGATATTTCTGGCTTTGACGGGTATACTTTGCTTGGCTCCCGTAATGTGCTTTTATATCAGGGAATCAGAGTTTCCCATGCTTACAATCGTTCTGTTTCTCTGCTTGGGTACATTCAGTATGTATTTTTCGGGCTTGCGTCAAGCCATAGCTATGGGATTTTCAATTCCTGCTTGGTATCTTGCTAAGCGCAGGGAAAATGCCATGTTCTTCCTTACTGTACTGCTCGCCGTGTTGTTCCATAATTCGGCAATGGTAATTGCGTTTATATATCCTCTCTATCATGTAAAAATAACCAAGCGTGCTTTATGGATTATTATTCCTGCAATTATCTGCTGCTTTATGTTCAATGAGCAAATATTCGGCGTGGTAGGTATTTTGCTGGAGTCATATTCGGACAGATATGTTGCCCAAATAAGCGGTACAGGAGCATATACCATGCTTATCCTTTTTGCTATGCTCGCTGTATTTTCTTATGTGATTCCCGATGATGATTTGCTGGATAAGGATACAATAGCAATGCGTAATATTTTGCTTCTTATAGTAGTATTCCAATGCTTTGTTCCTCTTAATTCGGTAGCAATGCGTATTAATTATTATTTCATAGTGTTTGTTCCTATTTTGATTCCTAAGATAATCAAGCGAACAAGCTATCGAATGAATCAAATTGCAACCTTGTCTGTAATTGTATTTATAGGATTTTTCACCTATTACTTTTTCCATCAGGCATATAATGATGCCGATATACTTCAAATTTTCCCTTATGTTCCTTTTTGGAAAGGATAATTTCCTATGAAAATAGTTCAAATCAATGCAACCTGCGGAAGCGGAAGTACGGGAAAAATATGCTATGCTATAAGCGAATTGCTTAATGAATCGGGAATTGAGAATTATATTTTGTATTCCAATGGCTTTTCGGATTATGAAAAGGCTATTAAATATTCATCCTCTCATAATGAAATTAAGCTTCAGGCCTTAAAATCCCGTCTGTTTGGTAACTATGGGTTCAATTCCAAGGCGATGACAAAAAGGCTTATAAATAAGCTTGATGAAATTTCGCCCACAATAGTTCACCTTCATAATCTTCATAGCCATAATTGCGATTTAGAGCTGCTTTTGTCCTATTTAAAAAGGAAAAATATAAAACTGGTTTGGACCTTTCATGATTGCTGGACCTTTACGGCATATTGCCCTCACTATGATATGATAGGCTGTGACAAATGGCAGACTATGTGCGATAATTGTCCTCAAAGGAAAAAGTATTCATGGATATTTGACCGTTCTGCCGAGCTTTATAATAAGAAAAAGAACGCTGTTGACCAATTGAACCTGCATATTGTAACTCCCTCTCATTGGTTGGCAGAGCAGGTGAAAAAATCTATATTTTCCGATTATCCCGTAACCGTTATCCACAACGGCATCGACCTTAATGTATTCAAGCCTGCTTCGGGAGGCTTTCGCGAAAAATACCATTGCGAGAATAAAAAAATTGTTCTCGGTGTGGCTTATGATTGGGATAACAAAAAGGGATTGGATGTTTTCCTTGAAATGAGCAGGGCATTACCCAAGGATTATCAAATAGTTTTGGTAGGAACAAATTCGGATATTGATAAAATTCTTCCCGAAAATGTTATTTCTATCGGAAATCAAGCTTTTCAGTCTTGCAGTGGATTCACAGGAACATTGAGAATTCCGAACAGTGTTACTGAAATTGGATACTGGGCATTTAATGGCTGCAATGGGCTCAATGAGATATTTGTATCCGACAGTGTTACTTCTATAGGTGAATTGGCATTTAGAACCAGTGGTGATATGCATTCAGCCTA